>DQLG01000495.1 GCA_015660315.1 Candidatus Latescibacterota bacterium | reverse complement strand
GCAGGTCGTCTTCCGGCCCGAGCCGGGGGTAGAAACGCACGCGATTGACAGGCACGTCGGCGCCGAAGTCGAAACTGCAGCCGCAGGCCCAACCCTCACCGATGCCCGGTCGGCTGTTGGGGTCCTGAGTAAAGCGGCGGAAGTGGGCGGTTTGGGGGTCGCCGTCGAGCATTTTGAAGACATTGAAATTTTGGTTTTGTCCGCCGTGCGCGGTACCGCCGATATAGGGCAGCGGGATGGGGTTTGAGCCGGATCCCAAGTTGGTCTCGGGATCGGCCCTGGCCAAATTGACCGTGGGATCGATAAAGCGGGGCCGGATAGAAGTCGCGGAGAAATCGATCAGCGTATCGGTCCCGGCCCCGTGCAATGTGACGCCGACTGGTAGCGAACGCAAAAGCTGGCCGTCTCGGTCAAAAACCTGGTAGAAGCCGGCACCCTCTGCTGTAAGAGCGATCTGCCAGGGGTTGCCGTCAGCGCCGCCGAGATGATATTCGGTACGGCCCGCAGCCGGTGCGGCGCAAAGCAGGAAACTGCAGAGAAAGACACAGATACAGCGCATGGGCGATCTCTCTTGGTTGAGGGAAGCGGTCTCCCTCGTTGGGTTTATATGCGAACCGTCCGTTGCTCTTTGCCCGCCTTGAGCACGGCCGCCGCGACCTCGAGCGCGGCGATGCCGTCGGCGCCGGTGACCAAGGGCTGCTCATTGCGGGAAAAGCATTTGACTACGTGCTTGGCCTGTTCGGTGAACATGTCCTTGAGCGAGTAGGTATGTACCTTCTCGCGCCCCTTGGCGGTTTTGACGGTGAAAGCTCCGTGTTTTTTACGATCGAACGAGGCGGGAGCTTTTTGTGCGGTCATGCCGAATTGCAGGCTGCCCTTGTGGCCGATGATATCATTGAGCCGGTCGACCTCGGCGCCCTCGGCCACGCCCCAGGACCAGATCAGGGTGTGCTGGTCGCCGCTGGAAAAATTGATAATCGCGCTGGCGGTGTCGGCGCCGACGCTAGTCGGGTCAAATTGCAGCGAGGAGGCCTGTGCCGAAGCGGCGGGGCCGAAGACCTGCAGGGCGAAGTCGTAGTTGTGCACAGCACCGTCGATCAGTGGGCCGCCGCCCTTGTTGACGTCGCGGAACCAGGCGGGGCCGGGACGGCCGCCGGAGGCGAATCGCCAGATGACCGGGCGGCCTAGGGCGCCCGACTGGACGATCTGCTTGAGCTTACCCCATTGGCTGTCGAAACGGCGCACGAAACCGATGGTGAGCCGGACATTCGCCTGTTCGCAGGCGCGCAGCATGCGCCGGGCGTCGGGCAGGTTGAGCGCCATCGGTTTTTCGCAGAAGACGTGTTTGCCTGCCTTGGCCGCGGCAATGACCGGGGCGGGGTGTTGGAAGGTCGGAGTGCAAACCCAGACGGCATCTAAGTCGGGCAAGTCGAGCATTCGGCGGTAGTCCGTCGTGTGGTGCTCGGCGCCGAAATCGCTGGCGAAACTTTTGGCCGCGGCGGCGACGACGTCGGATACGGCGAGGATACGCGCCCCTCTTATCTGAGTTAAGCGTGCGGCGTGATGGCGGGCGATACCGCCGCCACCGATAAAACCGATATTGAGCATGATAATCTCCTGTGGTGCGTGTAGGGCCGGATAATGCGAATTTTAGCTGGTTTAGGCAAGATACTTTTCTTATTATATGCGCTTGGTTATTAACGGAAGCCATCTCGAAAATACCAGTGCGCCGCAAATTCGGCCTTGTCAGCACAGGGAGATCGCTTTTAAGCGACAAGGCGATGGAACCGCGCATGCTGGTATCTGCCGACGACAATATAGCGGCCGGTCTCGTTATTCCCACATTGCAGCAAGGGTGGTTATCGGGTGTCGCGGTGGTAGACGGGGCGCAGTGTTTGGCATTGGTCCGCGCCGAGCCGCTGGTTTGGCTTTTCCTCGATCTGCAAATACCCAAAATGCACGGGCTCAAAGTGCTCAAGGAAATGAAGGCGATCCATCCGCGCCCTATATCGCGTCACTATCTACTCGGCAAAGGATTATAAGACCGAGATGGCGCAGCCCGCAAATTGGGGACTTTCGATTTTTTGTCCAAGCCGATTCCGACCAAAGACCTGCTGAAGATCGTTCAGCATTCTTTCGTCGTTGCCAGCACTACAGAAGGAAGAGCCAATGACAGCTACCACCGCCACGCCTGCCGAAACGGCGGTTTTTCGCCCCGAACAGCGCGCCGACCACGGTTATTTTCGCCTATGGGGCACTAGGGGGTCAATCCCGGTATCGGGGCCCAACTACGCCCGGCACGGCGGCAACACCTCCTGTATGGAGATCGGCTGTGGAGACGACCGCATCATCTTTGACGCGGGCTCCGGGATCCGCGAGTTAGGGCTCTCGGTGATGGCCGACCCGCCCCACAGGGTCCATCTCTTCATAACCCACACGCATTGGGACCATATTCAGGGTTTCCCTTTTTTCGTCCCATCCTTCGTGCCGGGATTTGAAATAGATGTCTACGCGCCACCGAATATCGACACGGACATCGAGTCTATTTTTCGTGGCCAATTGGATCGCGCCTATTTTCCGGTCCAAATGGAGGATATGCAGGCCAAATTTGAGTTCAAGGTCCTCGGCGAGGAAACGGTGCAGATTGGAGATGTGAAGATCGACTGGGAGTATACCCTACATCCGGGGGCGACGGTCGGCTATAGGGTCGACATCAAGGGAAAGACTCTGGCTTATATTCCCGACAACGAGTTCCTTAAGGGCTATCTCGGGCCGCCGGACGAGGCGCCGAAGCAAGCCATCGATAACGTGCACGCGCCGTTGATCGAATTGCTCAACGGGGTCGATGTACTGATCCACGAGGCTCAGTATACCGCCGAGGAATACGCCGACAAAATCGGCTGGGGGCACTCATCGGTTCCCAATGCCTCCGTTTTGGCGAAGATAGCCGAGGTCGGGCGGTGGATCGCAATTCACCACGATCCCACGCATTCGGATGAATTCCTGCAGGACAAACTCAACCTCACGCGGCAGGTGCTGCGCGATCTGGAGTGTCCGATCGAGGTCGTGCATGGCTATGACGGGATGATGGACTATTTATAGCTAAGTCGATTCGTCGAAGATCTGCCGCAGGATGCGGATAAAATGTTCTTATTTGATCGGTTTGACCAGTACAGCGTCGGCTTCCTTGGCAATATGATTATCTGCTAAGTGCCTGGCATAGAGTAACATCTCTTAAGCCCGGGGTTGGCGGTGCGCAGTTGTTGCAGGACTTCGCCGCCCGACATGCGCGGCATCGACATGTCCAACACGACTAGGTCGATCGTCTTTCTTTGACGTTCATACATCTCGACCCCTTCCACCCCGTCTACTCGCAACAAGACCGTATAGCCATTTAGTTCGAGGACGTGGCGCAATGCCGTGCGGACGACTTGCTAGTCTTCAATGATGAGTATGGTCTCCGAATCGCCTTGAATCTCGCTCGGCATGTCGTGGACCGGCCGAGTCGTGGTTTCCTCCTCCTTCGGTCGGGAGACAAATGGCGAAGGTCGTACGGCAAATATTGCTTATTTAATTGAGGAGTGCGACGGGATCGATTCGTTTGCAATGGCCTACGGAGCCGCTGCGGGTGAAAACCATCAGTTGGCGGATCATCTGGGAAGCTTTTGCGAGGAGGTCAGCACATCGTGCAGGGTGGGGTGGAAAGAAATGGGGGGAGTTTCCAGTGCGATTTCGAGGTTGAAGGTGACAGATGAAAGATAAACCGGTTATTAAAGAAATCGGCGGACCGCGATAGTGTCGGATCGCGGTCGGTGCCCATTGATATAATTTTCGAATATGGGGGAATTGCGTTGAAAATTACCGAAGTCAAAACGTACGCGTTGCGTTATCCGCTGCAAACGCCCTTCGCCAATTCGCGCTTGTGGAACGAGGCGCGCAGCGCTTGCCTGGTTGAGATTGAGACCGATGCTGGGATCACGGGTTGGGGTGAGGCCACACACATGCCGGCTCGGGCCGCGTTAGTGGCACATGTGATCGGCCAGGATCCCTTTGACCGAGAGCGGATCTGGAATGGGCTCAACGCTTTCGGCTGGGGCGATATTGCCGCGATAAGCGCGGTGGATATCGCGTTGTGGGATATTGCCGGTAAGGCGTTAGAACTGCCCGTACACAAGCTGATCGGCGGGG
>DQLG01000623.1 GCA_015660315.1 Candidatus Latescibacterota bacterium | reverse complement strand
TTCCTCAACAAGAGCATCAACAATGCCTTTAACCGCGATCTGGTTTTCCTGCCCTATCTCGACCGGCCGAAAATCATCGAACTGGTCGAAGCGGTGCACGGGCCCGACGGCCACTGTATCGGCATGACCGCCTGGATGACGGGGACCGGTCGGCCGGCGCAAACGCTGCATGCCGACTGGCAGCCGTTGACGCTGCCGGCGGAAGTGATGGAGAACCCGGAAGTCAAGATCCCGATTTATATCACGACGACCCACTACTATCTAGACGATATAACCGAAGAATTGGGGCCGACGAATTTCGTCCCCGGCAGCCATCGTGCCGGGCGGCGGCCGCAAGAAGGCGAGACGAGCTTCAAGGGGGTTGAGGAACAGAGCATTATGTGCAAGGCCGGCGACGCCGTGGTGTTTCGCAGCGAGGTATGGCATCGCGGCACGCCCAACAACAGCGGCCGCACCCGCTACTTGCTCCAGGTCCACTGCGCCCAGCGGATGATCACCCAGAAGTTGCCGCCCTATCTAAACAAGCTCCAGTTCGACGAAGTGATCTTGCAGCAGGCGACGCCGCGTCAGTTGCGGATGATGGGCGACCACACGCCGAGCAATTACGACTAATCGCCATTATAGAAAACGCCAGCCGTCGCTGGTATGCGAAAGACCGCGCAGGTCCGTTATTTTTTGCACGCGTCGCTTGAGCCTTCTGCGTAGTTCGTGCCGTTGGTCCATATCGCGCCTTGCAGTATCCCGTCGCGAAAATCGGCCTTCGATAAATTCCCGCCGCTGTCGGGATCGGTCACCTGTCCCGTGGCTTCGAGCCGGATAACGGCCACTTGGTCTAAGGGCGCACTTAATAGCGGGTCGCGCCAGATCGCTTTCGTTAACGAAGGGGGCGCGGTGGCGCTTGCGCCTTAGGCCAATAGCAGCAACGTCGCGCACAGTCTCCCCTCCTTGCTCCGCCAGGCCCTTTTACCCCTTCATCATTACTAAAAATGCCCTACGTCGCACCCCGAAAACAGACCTCGGGGACTTTAATGGTTTCGATAGTCTATCAATCTTTGAGCTTGGTGAGAGAATAGTTACCGAGATGGGTTGGTGAAGAGATCGTAATCAAGATAGGTTTGGTAAAATAATCGATACCGGGAGGTTTTCGTGAATATTATTTATGTCAATCCTGATGAAATGCGCGCCGATGTATTGGCTTGTTATGGTCATTCGTTGGCGCGGACCCCCAATTTCGACCGGCTGGCCGCCGAGGGCACGCGTTTTGACCAGTGCCATGTGCAGCACACGGTGTGTACGCCTTCGCGGTGTAGTTTTATGACGGGTTGGTATCCGCATACGGCCGGGCACCGGACTTTGTGGAATCCGCTGCAGGCGCACGAGCCGAATACCATGCGCTATCTCAAAGAGACGGGGTATGACGTGCATTGGCTGGGCAAGAACGACTGTCTGGCGCCAGAGGCCTTTGCCTCTTCAGTGACGAAGATTTACGGGACGGGGGGAGCCACGGCGGGCACGTCGGAGAATGTCTTTAAAAAGGGTGAGTCCGGCTATTATAGCTTCCTCAATACCGCGCTGGACGGGCCGCCCCGCGATGCGTTGTATTACGAACGGGCGATCGAATACTTAAAGGGCAGAAAGGCAAATGACGCGCCGTTTTTTATGTTTCTGGCGACGAGTTTCCCGCATCCGATCTATCATGCGCCCGAGCCCTGGTATAGTATGTACGACCCCGACGATTTGCCGCCGCTCAGGCCGGTCGTCGAAGAGGGCAAACCGGATTACCATCGGCTGATCCGTCAGTATCGCGATTTGCATAATGTTGATGAGTCCGTGTTGCGCAAAGTAATGGCGGTCTATTTGGGTATGACCTCGTATGTGGATCATCTCTTGGGACAACTACTCGACGCGTTGCAGGAAACGGGGCTTGCAGAGGAAACGGCGGTCGTCGCCTTTTCGGACCATGGCGATTGGGCGGGTGATTATGGTTTGGTGGAGAAGTGGCCGAGTGGGTTGGACGATACGCTCACGCGGGTGCCGCTTATTGTGCGGACGCCCGGCGGCGCAAAGGGGCATGTCGTCGAAGAGCCGGTCGAGCTTTTCGACATTGTGCCGACGACGCTGGAGCTGGCGGGTGTCGAGGCGCAGCATACGCACTACGCGCGGTCGTTGATGCCGCAATTGCAAGGGGCTGGCGGCGATCCGGATCGTGCGGTGTTTGCCGAAGGAGGCTACGATCTGCACGAGCGGCACTGTTTTGAGGGCAAACCCTCGGACGGCGTGGCCGGCAACCCTGAGGGCATTTATTACCCGAAGGGCATGCAGCAGCAGCAGCACCCCGAAAGCGTCTGCCGCGCGGTGATGCTCCGCACGAACGAGCACAAGCTGGTGTGGCGACCCAATGGCCAGAGCGAATTGTACGACTTGGCAGAGGATCCGCACGAGTTGCAGAATGTGTTTGACCGGGAAGATTACGCACAAGTGCAGCGGGAGTTGGCGCGGCGTTTGTTGGACTGGCAGACGCTGACGGGGGATGTAGTGCCCTTCGAGCCAGGGCCGCGCGGTTTTCCGCCGGGGTTGGTGGCTTAGGGCGAGCGCGTCTTGAGCCGACCCCAACTCGCTTCTTCGACGACGGTCACCGGGGATTCTTGGCGTTGGAAATTGCGGATTTCGAAATCGGGCGGGAAGGTCAGGGCTTGGGTCTCGGTGGACAGCCCAAGAAAGACCGAAGTGGTGAGCGTCATTTCGTCTTTGGCCGGCGAGAGCACGAAGCGGCGGAAGATCGGCAGGAATGCGCCGCGCAAGCCGGTGTAGCTATTGGTTTCGGGATTGTAATTGGCCGAGAGATAGGGCTCTAAGCGAATGACTTCGTAGCTACCCTTGGCCGGCTCGGGGTCGACATAGGAGCCGCTGGACCAGGTCAAGAAGAGACGGGCGAAGGCCGGCAGATCGCTTTCATTGGGATCTGCACTGAAATAGTTCTCTATCGCCTCGCTATCGCTGCGGAGTTCGAGCTGGGTCCAGACGCGCAGACCGGCGTATTGACCGTGGGTTTGCACCTCGTCGTGCAGCCAGATGCCGATAATGTCCTTGTCGGCGAGCGGTTCGTCACAGGGGGCGAAGCCGGGGGTTTCCTGGCTAGAGGCTAGGCTCGGCAGCAGGGCGATCAGCGCCGTCAAAATCAGCGGCATGGGGTATCCCTCGATAAGCGGTGGTCGTCGGCGCGCGTTACTGTCAGTGAGTATACACGATCAGCGGCGAAATACAAATACTGCTTTGGGATCAATCTAGCGCGGTCCGATATGCTCTTGCAGGATATGTGCGACGAGATCGGTTCCAGCGGCAGAGCAGTGGCTGTCGTCCGTAAAGAATCGATCCTTTTCCCGCTGTTGTCCTATAAAATTTTGCTGGGGCCCGATGCAGTCGATGAAATAGCGTTGTGGGGCGAAGTGGTCTTTACAGATGATTTTGCGGGTTTGCATAACGAGGCTAACAAGGTCAACAGGCCACATCACCGGTGCAAATTGCCGGGGGAAATAATAAACGTCGCGTCCAACAATCGGACGTGACGTTTATTATTTCAGATCAGCGCGCAGCCGCTAATCTGTCGTGCGGTAAAGGGTCTGGCAACTGTTGCTACATGGTGTCGAAATCGTCGTAACTCTGCAGGACGGCCAGCACTGCTTCGGCGGGCTCGGCGAACATTTCCCCGTAGGTCCATTCGCCCAATTCTTCGCGCACGGGAAAGGCGAGCTGTTCTCGCTCGATGCCGAATTGTGCGTCAATGCCATTGGTGTTGCCGCTGGCATCGACGCGTACCCAGCGGTCGATGCTGCCCAAATACAGCGCGTTGAACCCGTGCAGGCAGAAGCCTTGGTAGGGCGTGGGGCGCTGTGGTGACGCGGTATATGCGCTCGGCTGCCAGTGGAAGCGGTCGTAGCTCAGTTCATAGCGGACGTAGAGCGCCACCAGTAGGGCGACGCTAGGCCGACGGCCAGGCGCCGATATTGACCAGCGAATAGGCCGCCTGCGGGAACAGGTTGCGCCAGGCGCTGACGAGGTAGTTTTTGAGCATGGCCTTGCCCTTCGGTTCGCGGCTTTGGGCCGACAAGCGCCAATAGAGCGCGCCGGGTGGCACAATAACAAGCGAAAATTAGCGGTCTAAACCTTTTTCGGATCCGGTTGCCCGCTTCAGTGGGTCATATTATACTCAGCACGCCAAGATCCACCAACGATGCGAAGAGCCTACGCCCCTATGATCCGCAAGACCGAAATCCTGCCTACCTAGGACCTGAGTGATCTCTACTTTGGTGCCGATGGTCCACGCTTAGAAACTGATATAGACGCCGTGCGCGAACAAGCCCTGAACCAAGGACGATCTATGAGCAATGCATACGACTGGAGTTGTGTAAGCTCGAAGGTGGGGTGGTTGCCACGCGATGGGGCGCAACTCGTCTCATTCCAGGGCAAGCTCTTCCTGCTGGGGGGCTGGAACCAGTACGCGGGTGAGCGGGCCGATCTCGCTGGCGCCAGCGCTGGCTCGTTCGAGTCGGAAGTGTGCTCGGAGGTGTGGTGCTCGGATGATGGCGGTAGCTGGTCCCTGGCGGCCACTGCGCCGTGGAGCGGCAGGCACATGCACGGGGCCGTCGTACACGACGGCCAAATCTGGGTCATCGGGGCTGAGAACGGAACGCCCGACGACGTGTGGAAGTCTAGGGACGGTGTGCATTGGGAACTCGTTGCAGCGACCGTACCCTGGCAAGAGCGCGGCAACCAGATGATCACGGTCTTCGACGGTTCAATCTGGGTCATGGGCGGTCAGGCCGGCGCAGCTGGCCAGACCAATTTCGTGGCGGATTTGCAGGCCGGAAAACCCTTTCCGCCGGCGCCTCCACCGCTGCGCGACGTCTGGCGGACATCGGACGGTCTGAGCTGGGAACTGGTGACGGACGACGCGCCCTGGGCACCGAGGGGAATGATCACCGGCGCGAATGGTGGCGTGAGTGTTCTCCACGGTCGAATGTGGATCCTGGGCGGCGGATATGTTGGGGCGGGCGGGACCACGCTGAGTACGCTGCGATACGACCTCGAGCAGCAGCCAAGACTGAAGACTCGCCTCTTCCACAACGATGTGTGGTCGTCGGCAGACGGTCGCGAATGGACCTGTCATCTAACGGACGGAATGGCTCCCTGGCCTGCGCGCTCGTATCACGATACCGCGGCGTGGGACGGTAAGCTCTGGGTGTTGGGCGGGCACCGGGGGGTGGCGGACCACGCGGTCGAGGTTGGGATCGATGGCAATCGCAATGACGTGTGGTATTCTACGGACGGCGAATATTGGCAGGAGTTGCAGTGCACTCCCTGGAGCCCGCGCCACGCGTGCGCTATTCATGTGCACGAGGACGCTCTATTCCTCGCAGCGGGAAATGCGCTAACCATCTCGGCTGAGCAGATAGAGCGGAGCAAGCGCGATTTCACTCACCGCGTTGAGTCCGTGTGGCTTCCAGGGGATGTGTGGCGCTTGGATCGCGCTGCCGCTGGACGGCTGTGATACGGCGGTAAACCCTGGTATGACCTCCGGTATTTGCTCCATGTGAGGTGAGACTATTTTTTACTCGTCAAGGAGTAGCCTCAGGAAACAGAAACAGCACAGCACGGAAGCGATCATTCGTATTCTTCGTCAGTCCGAAGGAGATGAAACGGTTGAGTTGATCTGCTGCGAGCATAATATCTCCAAAGCAATGTTCCATCGGTGCAAACGCAAATACGGCGATATAGATTTGGCCGATGCCAAACGTCTTAAAGAGTTAGAAAAAGAAAACAGCGAGCTAAAGGAAATACTGGCTGGATCCCTGCTCCAGAATCGCGTATTGGAAGCAGTTAACGCAAAAAAATGGTGAGCCCGGTGCAGAAGAAACAGGCCGTTGAATACGTGATTGATCAACGTCTATGTTCGGTGCGTCGGGCGTGTCGTTATTTGGCCGTCCACCGCTCAACGTATCGGTCTCAGGCCCAAGAGCTTAAATCTAAACAGCTTCAGTTGCATCAGCGGATCGTAGGGCTATCCAGGCAGCATCCCCGATCTGGCTACCGACGCATCCCTGCGCTTACTGGTGGGGGAAGGCTGGTCGGTCAGCCGTAAGCAGGTCCAGCACGTCCGGCGTAAAGAACGCCTTAAAGTGGCCTCGAAACCTCAACGGGAATCTCGCCAGGGGGGCTACGGGATTGCCGACAAAGGCTACTCATCCGAACCATGTTTGGACCTGGGATTTTATTTTTGATCGAACGGACAAGGGCAGCACGCTCAAAATGCTGACGATGCTCGATGAGTATACACGCCAATCCTTGGTCATTCGTGTGGAACGTCAGATCCAGTCAAGTCAGGTCTTTGAAACGCTATGGCAGGTCATGGCCACGTACGGAATCCCAGAGCATATACG
>DQLG01000039.1 GCA_015660315.1 Candidatus Latescibacterota bacterium | reverse complement strand
GATGACGACATTCGCGTGTTCAACATTGCCAACTTTCCCAAGAGTCGCCATGCACTGAATAAGCACTTCGCGGGTCTCTCCAGAAGGCAATCGCAATTGAGCACGCCCTTCATCACGCCCGAGTAGTTGGATTTCAGTACCCGCACTTCGTGCAAGTTGTCCACCCCGCCCCGGATTGAGTTCAACATTATGAATAGTCGAGCCAAGCGGTATATTCGCCAGAGGCAGCGCATTGCCGACTTCAATTAGAGCCTCTGGGCCCGCCACAATAGAAGCGCCAACATTCAACCCCAAAGGGGCGAGAATATAGCGTTTGTCTCCGTCTGCATAGACAATTAACGCGATAAACGCCGAACGGTTAGGATCGTATTCGATCGAATCGACCCTTCCTGGAACGCCTATTTTATTCCGCTTGAAGTCAATAACACGGTAGCGACGTTTGTGACCACCGCCGCGACGGCGCATCGTCATGCGGCCCTGGTTATTACGACCACCTGATTTATATACGGCACCGGAGACCAACGACTTCTCAGGTTTGCCGCTCGTCAACTCCTCAAAGGAATTGACAGTCTTGAAGCGTAGTGTTGGTGTAATAGGACGAAATTTTTTAACAGCCATCTTAAATAAATCCAGTTGCTATATATTTTCTACAATTTCGATGGAATCGCCGGCCTTTAAGGTTACATAGGCCTTCTTCCAACCAGCACGTCGTCCCTGGGAGAGCCCCTGCCGCTTCGGCTTACTGGGAACATTGATCGTGCGAACGGACTCAACTTTAACGGAAAAAATAGATTCTATCGCTTGGCGAATTTGTATCTTATTCGCTGCAGAGCTAACGCGAAAGGCGTATTTATTCCCTTCGCGTAGGATCGTGGCTTTCTCCGTAATAACAGGCTTTTGGATAATGGTTCTTGGATTGCTCACTTAACGATTCCTCTTAGCCCTCTTGCCGATGAGTTTCTACAAACTTATCGAAAGCCTGGTGAGTAAAAAGCACTACATCAGCCCTCAGCAAGTCATAAGTCCCCAAAGACCCCAAATGAGTAGTATTCACTCTGGGCAAGTTACGGCTAGACTTGACTAGCATCGGGGCATTTTCAGCGGTAATAAAGAGAAGCCTCTGACCCATTAGGCCACAGGCATCTAAAATCTTTCCAAAAGACTTAGTGCTTGGCTCAGGAAAATCAAAATCCTCAATTACCTTGATCTGATCTCCAGAGCCTTTAACAGTCAAAGCAGACCGCAAAGCCAGTCGCTTAAGAGACTTGGGTAACTTTTCGTAATAAGATCGAGGTTGGGGGCCAAAAGCAACCCCACCACCGCGAACCAAAGGCGACCGCATAGAGCCACGACGGGCCCAACCAGTGCCTTTCTGGCGATGGTGCTTCTTACCCGTTCTGGCAATCTCGGACCGCGTCTTAACTGAAGCTGTCCCCTGCCGTTGATTTGCCTCATAAGCGACCACTGCTCGATAAAGAGCATACTCTGAGACCTCGATGGCAAAAAGATCGTCGGGCAGTTCTACAGACCCGCTCGCCTGACCTTCACTGTTTAAAATATCTACCTGCGTGCTCATTGTCCTGTCAGACCTTTATATCGATGCCAATACCAGCGGGCAGATCGAGTTTCATCAGTGCATCCACAGTTTGCGGCGTTGAATCAAAAATATCGATAAGCCGCTTGTGAATTCGTGTTTCGAACTGCTCGCGCGACTTCTTATCTACATGGGGAGACCGCAATACTGTATATATCGTGCGGGCAGTCGGCAGCGGCACGGGGCCGGCAATCCGGGCCCCGCTCCGCTTGACCGTCTGGACGATCTCGTCCACGGACCTATCCAAAGCCATGTGATCATAGGCTTTCAGTCGAATACGTATTCTATCAGCTGCCACTTGCTAGGGTCTCCCTGTCTTCTCTTATTCGGTTTCGGTGACTTCGGTAACGACACCGGAGCCGATGGTTCGACCACCTTCCCGAATCGCAAATCGAAGCTGCGGTTCAATGGCGATCGGCTGACCCAATTCTACCTCTATCGTGACGTTATCACCGGGCATAACCATCTCAGTGCCCTCAGGCAAAGCAATCGCACCCGTAACGTCTGTGGTGCGGAAAAAGAACTGTGGGCGATAGCCTGAGAAGAAGGGTTTTTCACGTCCACCTTCCTTCGGCGTCAATACGACGACCTCGGCCTTAAACTTGGTGTGTGGCAAAACCGAGGCGGGTTTGCAAACGACCATTCCACGCATCAGTTCGGCTTTTTCAACACCGCGCAACAGAAGCCCAACATTATCACCAGCCTCGCCTTCATCGAGCAACTTGCGAAACATTTCAACGCCGGTGACAGTCGTTTTACGCGTCTCCTTAATACCGACGATTTCAACATCTTCGCCGACCTTGATCCGACCGCGTTCAACACGACCCGTACCAACCGTTCCACGCCCCTGGATCGTGAAGACATCTTCAATTGGCAACAAGAAGGGCTGGTCAACATCGCGGACCGGATCGGGAATGAACTCGTCAACGGCGCTCATCAACGCATCTATCGCCTGCGTGCCCGTCGCGCTGTCTGAACCCTCAAAAGCTTGCAAAGCCGAACCGCGAATAACCGGGGCATCATCACCCTCAAAGCCGTACTCGGAAAGCAGCTCGCGGGTTTCCAACTCGACCAAGTCGAGCAACTCCTCATCGTCGACCTGGTCGACTTTGTTCATGAAAACCACAATGCGGGGCACGTTCACCTGACGGGCGAGAAGAATATGTTCGCGCGTCTGAATCATAGGGCCGTCAGCCGCGCTGACGACTAAGACCGCACCATCCATCTGAGCGGCACCAGTGATCATGTTTTTGATATAATCAGCGTGACCAGGGCAATCGACGTGGGCATAGTGCCGCTTTTCCGTCTCATACTCCTGATGCGAAACATTGATTGTCACCCCACGGGCCTTCTCTTCGGGAGCATTGTCGATTTCATCAATATTCTTCGCTTCGGCCAAACCCTTGCTTGCCTGATGCAAGGTGATAGCCGCCGTCAGCGTCGTCTTGCCATGATCGACGTGGCCGATGGTGCCGATATTAACATGCGGTTTGTTGCGTTGAAACTGTTCCTTAGCCATTTTCCTCTATCCTCTCCTTGTCTCTGGAAAGATTTCGTTGAAGTCTTAACCTTGAACTTTAGCGACGATTTCCTCAGTAATACTATTCGGAACCGCCTGATATTTAGAAAACTGCATTGTGAATAATGCCCGGCCCTGGGTTAACGAACGCAGCCGGGTCGCATAACCAAAAGTCTCACTAAGCGGTACAAAAGCTTTGATGACTTGGGCATCAGACCGAGGATTGATACCCTGTATTTCACCGCGGTGCGAGTTGAGATCGCCCATCACATCGCCCAAATACTGCTCCGGGACAACTACCTCAAGTTCCATAATCGGCTCCATGAGGAATGGGGACGCCTTACGAGTTCCCTCTTTGAAGCCCATCGAACCAGCAATCTTAAAAGCGATTTCGGAAGAATCGACTTCGTGATACGTACCATCGACCAACGTCACCTTTATATCCTCAATTGGAAATCCAGCAACCGGCCCCGAGGTCATGGATTCAGCAATGCCATCACGGACGGGGTTGATAAATTCCCTTGGAATATTTCCGCCGACGATTTTCGATTCGAAGATCAGCCCCGTACCAGGTTCACCGGGCTCGATCTCGAGTTCGACATGGCCAAATTGCCCACGACCACCAGATTGACGGACAAAACGCCCTGTAGCCTCAACAGCCTTCTTTATGCCTTCTTTATAAGCGACCTGGGGCTTGCCTACATTAGCCTCAACATTAAACTCGCGAAAGAGACGGTCTATCAGGATCTCCAAATGCAATTCGCCCATTCCCGACATGACGGTCTGGCCGGTCTCATCGTCCTGGCGCACCCTGAAGGTCGGATCCTCTTCGCTTAGCTTCGACAGAGCAACATGCAATTGCTCTTGATCAGCTCGAGTTTTAGGCTCAATCGCCACGTGAACCACCGGCTCGGCAAACTCAATCTTCTCAAGGATGATCGGATTGTCTTCGTCGCAGAGCGTATCACCTGTAGTAGTATTCTTAAGGCCGACCACGGCAACGATATCACCCGAAAAAGCCTCAGTCCGTTCTGTGCGGTCATTGGCGTGCATTTCAAGCAGACGGGAAGCTCGTTCCCTGCGATCAGTAGTCACATTATAGAGATAAGATCCAGCTTGAATTGAACCAGAATAGACGCGGACAAAGGTCAATCGCCCAACAAAAGGATCAGTCATGACCTTAAAGGCCAAACCTGCAAATGGGGCGTTATCGCGAGCATCGCGGATGACTACATCTTCAGAATTCGGCTTTAGTCCCTTAACATTTTTGAGATCTGCAGGAGCCGGGAGATAGTGAAGAACCGAGTCCAGTAAGTGTTGCACGCCCTTATACTTATAGGCACTTCCACATACTACAGGCACAGCTTTTAGTGCAATAGTCGCCTTGCGTAGAGCAACACGAATCTCGTCGGGGCTAATCTCGTCCCCTTCGAGGAACTTTTCGAGCAATCGATCGTCGAACTCTGCAACACCTTCAAGCAGTTTTTCGCGGTATTCAAGAGCGCGCTCTTGCAGGTCCTCGGGAATCTCGCCTTCAAAGTATTTTGATCCCTGACTGGCTTCTTCAAAGGTGATCGCCTTCATTCCGACCAAATCAACCATGCCGTTAAAGGTTTCACCTGTGCCAATAGGCAACTGGACGGGCACAAAATTACTGCCCAACCGATCCTCCAACATCTCGAGGACGTTGAAAAAGTCGGCCCCGTTGCGATCCATCTTATTGACGAACGCGATACGCGGCACATCGTATTTATCAGCCTGACGCCAAACCGTCTCAGACTGCGGTTCTACGCCGCCTACGCCACAAAAAACTCCAATGGCGCCATCGAGCACGCGCAATGAACGCTCGACCTCAGCAGTGAAATCCACGTGCCCAGGCGTATCAATTATGTTGACGCGATGATCTTTCCACTCGCAGGCGGTCGCGGCAGAAGTAATGGTGATACCCCGCTCGCGCTCCTGCTCCATCCAATCCATAGTCGCCGTACCATCATGGACCTCGCCCATGCGGTGGAGGCGGCCTGTATAAAACAGGATACGCTCAGTCGTCGTCGTCTTGCCGGCGTCAATATGTGCGGCAATGCCGATATTGCGCGTGTCCTCGAGTGAAAACTCTCGTGCCATTACTCTATGAACCTCTTTAGAACCTGTAATGAGCGAAGGCTTTATTCGCCTCTGCCATGCGGTGGACTTCTTCTTTCTGTCGCACAGCGCCGCCTTCACCTTTTGATGCAGCGATAAATTCATTGGCCAATCGCTCAGCCATGGTGCGTTCAGAACGACCACGGGCATAACTGATTAACCAGCGAATCGACCGAGCAGTGCGCTCATCCGGCCGCACTTCAACCGGCACCTGATAAGTCTGGCCACCGACTCGGCGCGACTTTACCATGACAATCGGCTTGGCGTTTTCAAGCGCTTTCTGGAAGATCTCGATGGCATCCTGGCCACTGCGGTCAGTGACCAAGTCAATCGAATCATAGAAAATGCGCTCGGCAACACTTTTCTTACCCTGCTTCATCAGCGAATTTACAAATCGAGCCGCCAACACATTATGGTATTTGGGATCCGGCAGCAGCTTGCGTTTTATTGCTTTTTTTCGACGCGACATCTCTTATCTCTTGTCTGTTCTAATCCGGACGCCGAGCGCCGTATTTGGAACGGCCTTGGCGGCGGTCAGCTACGCCCGTAGCGTCGAGAACGCCACGTACGATATGATAGCGCACGCCGGGACAATCTTTAATACGGCCCCCGCGGACTAGGACGATTGAGTGTTCTTGGAGCGTATGACCCTCACCCGGTACATAGGCCGTGACCTCAATCCCCGTGGTCAAACGGACACGAGCCATCTTGCGCAGAGCCGAGTTGGGCTTTTTGGGCGTGGTAGTAAAAACACGCGTGCAAACACCACGGCGTTGGGGACAACCAATCAACGCCGGAGAGTCTGTCTTTTTCTGCGATCTATGCCGGCCCTTTCGGACCAACTGGCTAACTGTTGGCAAGTGCTATCTCTCCTTGTGGTTCCATATAAACTGCAAACTCATAATCTAGGTGTAGTTGGTATAACTGTCAATACTTTACTCTCCTAAAACACCTGTTCCTTCCCCTGATTCGACTCCAGCGAGTGCTGCTTCACCATTCCCTTCAGAATTCGTGCCTTCATAGGTGATGCCCTGATAGACTTTAGTGCCAGTACCAGCGGGTATCAGACGGCCTATAATGACATTTTCCTTGAGGCCTCGAAGATGATCAACCTTGCCCTGAACAGCAGCTTCAGTGAGCACACGAGTCGTTTCTTGGAATGAAGCCGCAGAGATAAAACTGTCCGTGCGCAGAGAAGCACGGGTAATTCCCAATAGAATCGGCTGACAAGTGGATGGATCGCCACCTTCAGAAATAACTTTGTCATTTTCCTTATTGAAGCGGATTTTATCAACCTCCTCCCCTTCGAGGAAGTTGGTATCGCCTGGATCAATGATGCGCACCTTTTGCAACATCTGTTTGACGATTACCTCAATATGCTTATCGTTGATCTCTACCGCCTGCAAACGATAGACGTCCTGGATTTCATTGACCAAGTATTCCTGAACCTTGTTCACGCCTTGCACACGCAAAATATCGTGTGGATTCACAGAGCCCTCAGATAGACGCTCACCAGCGACAACCCGGTCTCCCTCATGCACACGAAGGTGCTTACCATAAGGCACGAGGTATTTCTTATCTTCACCATCTGGCGAAGTGACAATTAACTCGCGGTTACCGCGAACTAATCCCCCGAAGGCAACTGTGCCATTAATTTCTGATATTACGGCAGGTTCCTTTGGCCGCCTTGCCTCAAAGAGTTCGGCAACACGCGGCAAACCACCGGTAATATCTCGCGTTTTGGAGCGTTCGCGCGGGATCTTCACCAGAATCTGCCCCGGAACAAGATCATCTCCATCTTGGACCAGCAAACGGGCTCCAACAGGAATGATATAGGATCTAGTCCCCTGTTCCTTGCTCTCGATCTCAATTTGCGGACTCAACGAGCGGTCGCGCTGTTCGACAATACCGCGAGCACTCATACCCGTGGTTTCATCGAACTCCTCACGCATCGTCACCCCATCAATGATGTCAGTGAACCTAATTTTACCGGGACGGTCGGTAAGAATCACATTGCTGTAGGGGTCCCACTCGTAGAGCACTTGTGCCGCTTCAACATCAGCACCATCCTTAACTTTGAGCTTCGCGCCATAGGGGGCGTTCATTCGTGCCCTTACCCTGTTTTGCTCGTCCAATAACTCGATTTCGCCATTGCGACCGACAATCGTGGTACCTGTATCAGGATTCTCCACTGTGTCGACATTTACAAAATTGATAAGCCCGGCTCGGCGAGTCTTAATCTGAGTCTGCTCAGCAATGCGACTTGCAGTACCACCGATGTGAAAGGTTCGCAGCGTTAACTGGGTGCCCGGCTCTCCAATACTTTGCGCCGCCACAACCCCAACAGCCTCGCCAATATTGACCACCCGGCCATTCGCCATATTGCGACCGTAACATTTAATACACACGCCACGATCCGACTCACAAGTAAGGACAGAGCGAATAAGCACGAGTTCAATACCGGCTTGGGCGATGCGGTTCGCGTCTTCCTCCTCCAACAGGGTATTGGCTTCAGCTATCACCGTACCGTCGGGATCAGTAGCGTCTTCTTGCATCACACGACCAACAATGCGATCTGCGAGTGGTTCGATAACCTCCTCGCCATCCTTGAGTGCCCCGACCCATAATCCCTGGCTTGTCATGCAGTCATTTTCTAGGATGACCACATCTTGCGCAACATCAACCATTCGGCGAGTCAGATAACCCGCTTCCGCCGTTTTAAGTGCGGTATCAGCTAAACCCTTGCGCGCACCATGGGTAGAAATAAAGTATTCGAGCACCGATAAACCCTCTTTAAAAGAGGCAATAATAGGCGTTTCGATAATTTCACCGACTGCGCCGGTAAGTTTCTTTTGCGGCTTGTTCATCAAACCACGCATACCACCAAGCTGTTTGATCTGATCCTCACTACCGCGAGCGCCAGAATCCTTCATTACGTAGACCGAGTTGAAACCCTCCTCGGCCTCCTCTAGCGTCTTCTGCACGGCGCGCGATACAGATGATGTAGCATGGGTCCAGATATCGATGATTTTATTATAACGCTCGCCGTCAGTAATAATACCATTGACGTATTGGTCACGGACTTTCTCAACTTCAGCGAGTGACTCATTAATTATTTTGGTCTTGGCTTCGGGCACCACAACATCATCGACCGCAATCGACACCCCTGCCAATGTCGAATATTGATAGCCCATCTTCTTGAGCGTATCGACAAACTCCGCCGTGCGCCGATTACCAAGCAGACGATGCACATCGGCCGTGATCTTTTTAATATCGGCCTTGTCTATCGTCCGGTTAATAAAACCGAGTTCCTCGGGCAAAACCTCGTTGAAAATTATCCGACCGACAGTAGTATCGAGTAATTCTCCGTCAATTCGCACTTTAATAGGCTGATGGAGCGTTATTCTCCCTGCGTCATTGGCCGAAACCGCTTCAACAGGATTAGAAAAGCGCCGCTCGATCGCATCTGCTTCACTAAAACGCACCTTAGTCATATAATAGCTGCCAAGCACAATATCCTGTGGATTATCCATGATCACTGGCTCGCCATCGGCCGGTTTGAGGATATTGTTGGCAGAAAGCATCAAGAGACGGGCTTCAATCTGCGCTTCAAAAGATAGCGGGAGATGTACAGCCATTTGGTCGCCATCAAAATCAGCATTGAATGCTGCACAAACTAGGGGGTGAAGACGAATAGCTTTACCTTCAACCAAACTGGGCTGGAATGCCTGAATGCCAAGGCGATGCAAAGTCGGGGCGCGATTGAGCAATACACAATGGTCGCTGATTATTTCTTCGAGAATATCCCAAACCTCAGGGCGTTCTCGCTCAACGAGCTTCTTCGCACTCTTTACTGTTTGCACCAATCCTTTTTCTTCTAGTTTCTTGATTACAAAAGGCTTGAAAAGCTCAAGTGCCATGCTTTTTGGCAAACCACACTGATGCAATTTCAGATCGGGACCGACAACGATAACCGAGCGCCCTGAATAGTCGACGCGCTTGCCCAACAAATTCTGGCGAAAGCGACCTTGTTTACCTTTGAGCAGATCGCTAAGGGATTTCAGCGAACGATTACCATCGCCACGCACCGCACGCGAACGGCGGCCATTGTCAAAGAGAGCGTCAACGGCCTCCTGCAGCATGCGCTTCTCATTGCGCAAGATAACTTCGGGCGCCTTAATGTGAATCAGCTTCTTGAGCCTATTATTTCGATTGATAACCCGTCGATAAAGATCGTTGAGATCAGACGTCGCGAAACGCCCACCCTCCAAAGGTACCAGCGGACGCAAATCGGGCGGAATCACCGGGACATTGTTGAGGATCATCCACTCAGGCCGGTTTTCGGACTGGCGAAAAGCCTCCACAACCTTGAGCCGCTTTAGGGCCTCCTGCTTGCGCTGAATAGAAGTCTCCATGCGGACCTGAGTCCGCAACTCGGCCGAAAGCTCTTCAATATCGATCATCCCCAAGAGACGCTTGACCGCAGGGGCTCCCATTTCGACATCGGGATCACCGCCCTCTTCTTGGATATCGATCAACTCTTCTTCGGTAAGGAGTTGGTTCTTCTCTACCGGAGCATCTCTTTCGTCGATAACGACATAAGATTCGTAATAGAGAATTCGCTCCAAGTTGCGCATCGATATATCGAGCAAAGCACCAATGCGCGAAGGCAGCGACTTGAAATACCAAATATGCGATACGCATACAGCCAACTCGATATGGCCCAAGCGCTCACGGCGAACCTTAGCCTGGGTAACTTCAACGCCGCACCGGTCGCAAACCACACCACGGTAACGAATGCCTTTGTACTTACCACAATGGCAATTCCAATCCTTGACGGGGCCGAAGATGCGCTCACAAAAGAGCCCGTCCCGTTCCGGTTTAAAGGATCGATAATTGATCGTCTCAGGTTTGGTCACCTCTCCTCGCGACCATGCGCGGATGGTTTCGGGAGAAGCGAGTTGTATACGAATCGAATCGAAATCAGTTGGTTTACGCGATGTATTTGCAGTCTGTAACACAGAAGCCCCCTTTGCGTCTTATGCGAATTCTCTGCGAATCAATAGGTCTCGACCATCCGGCTATCTTCTAGGATGACGTCCAGACACAGGCTCTGCAATTCTTTGACAAGTACATTGAAAGATTCGGGAATCCCAGGTTCTGGCGGATTCTCGCCTTTCACAATAGCCTCATAAATTTTCGAACGACCAGCAACATCATCGGACTTGACCGTCAGCATCTCCTGCAACGTATATGCAGCCCCATAAGCCTCAAGGGCCCATACTTCCATCTCTCCGAAGCGTTGACCACCAAATTGAGCCTTGCCGCCCAGTGGCTGCTGAGTAACGAGCGAATAAGGTCCAATGGAACGGGCATGGATTTTGTCGGCAACCAAGTGCGAGAGCTTCAATACATATATCTGCCCCACTGTCACTCGCTTATCGATCTTTTCGCCTGTACGCCCATCGTGAAGTATTTGCTTACCGTCGTTGGGAAGTCCGGCCTCGTCGAACATCTCCTTCACCTCATCAAGCGTTGCCCCATCAAAAACTGGGGTGGCGACATGTACCCCTAGAGCGGCGGCGGCCATACCGAGGTGTGTTTCGAATATTTGACCCAAATTCATCCGAGAAGGTACACCGAGAGGATTCAGACAGATATCAATAGTAGTACCATCCTCGAGGAAAGGCATATCCTCTTCCGGAGCGATATAGGAAACGACCCCTTTATTACCATGACGGCCTGCCATTTTATCACCGACGGCGAGCTTGCGTTTCTTGGACACATAAACCTTGACCAATTGCGCAATACCCGGCGGCAGCTCGTCCCCACGAGTCAGGCGTTCGACCTTACGCTCTGCCTGCTCATCAACAAGCTGTAGTTGCTCGGAGCTATATCGCAGCAGTTCCTCAACCCGGTCGCTAACCTTGTCATCCTCTGTCCACCCTTCTTCGGGTGAGATGGTCGAGAAATCGACCCTATCGATCAAGCGATCAGTTAATTGAGTCCCTTCGCGCACTACTACGCTGTCGTCTTCAGACGAACGAAGGCGCCCAAGCTTAATATCACCGACGATTTCAAGCAATTTCGTATTGCGTTCGGAGATCAGCTGTTCTTTGCGCTCCTCCGCCTCTTTCTCATATTCGGCGAGAGTGTTCTTTTCCTTACGGCGCGAAGATTCGCTGCGCTCCTTGCGGGAGAAGACTTTGCGGTCAATCACCACGCCCTCCATGCCCGGTGGCGCTTTTAGTGACGCGTCTCGGACGTCTCCAGCTTTCTCACCAAAAATAGCTCGCAAAAGACGCTCTTCTGGCGATAACTCGCTCTCCCCCTTAGGCGTTACTTTACCAACCAAGATATCGCCTGGACCGACTTCGGCACCGATGCGGATAATGCCTTCATCATCGAGATTGCGTACCGCAACTTCGCTGACATTGGGAATTTCGCGGGTAATCTCCTCCTGACCACGCTTAGTATCGCGAACTTGGAGTTCAAACTCTTCAATATGTACCGAAGTGAAGATGTCTCGCTTGAGCAGACGCTCGTTTATGACGATGGCGTCTTCGAAATTATAGCCGTTCCAAGGCATAAAGGCGACGAGTACATTCATACCCAACGCCAAATCACCTCGCTCTGTGCCCGCCCCATCGGCCAATGCCTGTCCCTGTTGGACTTTGTCCCCAACCTGCACCAGCGGCCGCTGATTAATACAGCAATCTTGGTTGGAACGAGCAAATTTAATCAACTGATACTCGTCTTCATCCGCGGTGTCCAGCGGAGTCAGCGGCGTGCTGTTTTTCTTGTCCCGGCGCACAGCAATGCGCTCAGCATCGACACGCACGACTTCACCTGGGTTCCGAGCCAAAACAACGGCACCCGAATCGAGTGCGATCTTACCTTCCATACCCGTACCGACAAAGGGTGCCTGGGTGAAGAGCAATGGCACCGCCTGGCGCTGCATATTAGAGCCCATCAACGCGCGGTTGGCATCATCGTGTTCAAGGAAGGGAATCAACGACGCCGCTGCGCTAACCAACTGCTTTGGCGAAACATCCATATAGTCGAGCTCACTTGGTGAGACCATAGGATAGTCATCCCGCCGTCGGGACTTGACCAAGTCGTTGAGGTATTTACCATTTTCATTGATCGGCGCGTTAGCCTGTGCTATACAATACTTATCCTCTTCAGCAGCAGTGAGATATTCAATCTCAGTGGTCACCTTGCCATCGATAACCTTGCGATAAGGGGTCTCCAGAAAACCGAAGGAATTGACCCGCGCATAAGTGCTCAACGAAGAGATCAGACCGATATTGGGACCTTCAGGCGTCTCAATTGGGCAAATACGGCCATAGTGGGTATAGTGCACGTCTCGAACCTCAAAACCGGCCCGATCACGGCTGAGCCCACCCGGCCCGAGCGCACTAAGGCGTCGCTTATGGGTAAGCTCGTCAAGCGGGTTGGTCTGCTGCATAAATTGAGACAACTGGCTCGACCCGAAAAACGCCTGGACAACAGTCGAAACCGTTCTCGCGTTAACCAAATCGTGCGGTGTAATCTGCTCATCATCGCGCAAACTCATGCGTTCGCGAATGGTCCGCGACATACGCGTTAGGCCGATGCTGAATTGATTGGCGAGCAATTCACCAACCAAACGCACGCGGCGATTGCCCAGATGATCAATATCGTCGGTGTTACCCTGTCCTACCCGCAAACCTAGCAGATAGTGGATTATGGTCATGAAATCTTCGAGGTGCAGCACCGTACTTTCAAAGGGTATCCCCACATCCAAGCGACGATTAATGCGATAACGCCCCACATCCCCCAAATTATAGCGCTTGGGGTTGAAAAATAATCGCTCGAGCAAACCGCGGGCGGTTTCAATATTCGGGGGATCGCCAGGGCGCAACAGGTTATATATCCGCGTCAAGGCATCCTCTTCGTCTTCGCTCGGATCCTTTTTCAGCGTATTCTCCATAACGCCCGGATCATTGCCCACAGGGACAGCCAAGACTTTGAGCTTCTTGAGCTTGGCCGCCTGTAACGCCACGAGCTTTTCACCGGAAATCAGTTCGTAGGCTTCTAAGGCAATCTCACCGCTGCTCTTATCGACAATGTCCGTGCCGCCATTGTGGCGATCAATCAACTCGTCATCGACCGGTACTTCCTCTTCTTCGCGGAATAGGCTGAGAATCTCGCCCTCCTTAGAGAGGCCGAGTGCCTTCAAAAGCAACGAGACCGGCATTTTTCGCCGCCGATCAATATGCACATACATAATGTCGTTAATGTCCAGGCTGAACTCGAGCCACGGTCCCTTAGAGGGGAGAATCCGCGCCGAGAACAACCGTTTGCCATTGGGATGTATGGTCTCATCGAAAAACACGCCAGGCGAACGATGCAATTGGCTGACAACAACGCGTTCGGCCCCATTGATGATAAACGTGCCCTCATTGGTCATCAGCGGCAGCTCGCCCAAGAAGACGGACTGTTCGACAACATCCTTTATCGGACTGTCAGGGCTTTCTTTGTCGCGAGTTACCAAGCGCAGGGTCGTGCGCAATGGTGCGGCAAAAGTCATTCCCCGTTCGCGGCATTCCTCTTCGCTATAACGGGGATTTCCAATAGAGTAACCAACATACTCGAGGGAGTAGATTCCGTGGGCGTCTGTAACCGGAAAGATACTCTCGAAGACTAGGTGCAGACCGCGCCGCTGGCGCTGCCTGGGTGCAACACCGAGTTGCAGGAAGTCTTCGAAGGAGTCAATCTGAACCGAAAGCAGATTTGGCATCTCAACGACTTCTTTAATCTTGCCAAAAGAGCGCCGTTTGATACTTCCGTTCGTCTTTGCCAAAGTCCAAACTCCTTATTGTTGTTTAAGGCAAAAGCCCATGGAGCAACTGCCCCCCTGCCCGGACGGCAGAAGGCCAACGGCCCATGAGCTTTCCTCAAGTTCGCACTGCAGAAGCGCAGGTATGGTTCGGATAAATGATATAATCCGCAACGCCCCTATTTGAGCTCTACAGTAGCTCCGACTTCCTGTAACCGGCTCTGGATCTCTTCAGCTTCATCCTTCGACGCACCCTCTTTGACAGCCTTGGGGGCTTCGTCGACGAGAGCTTTAGCTTCTTTCAATCCGAGGCTAGTGATCTCGCGAACAACCTTAATAACCTGGATCTTCTTCTCACCGACGCCGGTAAGAACAACATCAAAAATATCTTTCACTGGCGGCGCTTCTTCAGCCCCACCGCCACCAGCAGCCATCATTACCGGCGCAGCGGCTGATACGCCAAATTTATCCTCAAGCGCCTTGACTAGCTCGGCCAACTCAAGAACGGTAAGGGCACCAATAGTCTCGATAATCTCGCCGACTTTACCGCTGACGGCAGTTTCTTCAGTCGTGGTTTCTTCGGTCATGATATACAACCTCCTGTATATGGATCACGTAATTGGATTATAAAGTCATTAAAGATCGAATGAGATCAGGCGCTTTCTCCGCCTTTTCCTTTTTGCTTCTCGACAGCCGACAACACACCAACCAAGCCGCGCAACAAGCCATTCAAAACGGCACTAAAACCATATAGGGGACTCTGCACACTACCAACAACCTTGCCTAGCAATTCTTCCCTTGAAGGTAGTTTTGCGATGACCTGAACTTCATCGGCAGCGAGAATCTTGCCGTCCATATAACCGGACTTGATAAGCATCTTTCCGCCATCATCGGCGAAACCCTGAAGAATCTTGGCCGGCGCAACGGGATCTTCATTCGAATAAGCAATTGCCGTGGGGCCCGTGAAATGCTCCTTTAGTCCGGCAATACCCGCTTCCTCGGCGGCCCGAATCGCCAGGCGATTCTTAATCACCTGATAGTGCACCTCAGCATCGCGCAGTTTATTGCGCAACTCGTTCACTGCCTCGACATCAATACCCGTGAAGTCGGCTAGATAAAGGCCTTTAGCCTCGGCCAAAATAACCTTTAACTCAGCTATTTTTCCTTCTTTTTCTACTGTCGCCATGTTTATATAGCCTTTTTCACGCGGCGATTTGGGCGCGGTCGATTTTGATACCCGGACCCATTACCGACGAAATAATCAACTTGCGGATATATTGCCCTTTGGTCGCCGATGGTCTGGCGCGCAAAATGGCATCGATAAATGCCTGGGCGTTTTCAACTAAGGCAGTCTCTTCGAAAGACAACTTGCCGATGGGGGCCTGAGCGTTGTTGCCCGATTTGCTGTCGGCGCGATACTCAACGCGGCCCGACTTAGCCTCTTCGACCGCCTTGGCCACCTCGCGAGTAACCGTACCAGTCTTAGGATTCGGCATAAGGCCTCGAGGCCCAAGAACCCGCCCGAGTTTACCCACTTGCCCCATCATATCAGGAGAGGCTATCACCAAGTCAAAATCAAGCCAACCACCTTGAATCTTCTCGGCCATATCGGCCCCGCCGACAAAATCCGCGCCGGCATCTTTGGCCTCCTGCTCCAAAGGACCTTGGGTGATAACTAAAACCCTTAGATCCTTACCTGTGCCGTGAGGCAACATTACGGTACCTCGAAGCGCCTGATCAGCTTGCCTGCCGTCGATTCCCAAATTCAGAGAAAGCTCAACAGTTTCATCGTATTTGCGTTTTGGAAAACCTTTAAGAATCCTTACTGCATCTTCCCACGAATACGACTCATCGCGATCAAAAGCTTCTAGCGCCTCTTTGTATTTTTTTCCTCTAGCCATTCTATACCTCTATAAAGGAGCACACTTGCAAAATGCGATTATTCAACCAGTAGCCCCATGCTGCGAGCCGTACCCGCTATCATCGACATCGCAGATTCCATAGAAACTGCGTTTAGATCGGGCATTTTCAATTCAGCAATCTCCCGTACCTGATCCGCAGACACGGTACCAACCTTGTCGCGATTTGGCACCCCTGACCCCTTTGCCAATCCAGCGGCTTTCAGAAGCAAAACCGAAGCGGGAGGCGTCTTGGTAATGAAAGAAAAAGTGCGATCTGCATACACGGTGATAACTACGGGAATGATCAGCCCCTGCTTCTCTTGGGTCTGAGCATTGAATGCTTTGCAAAATTCCATGATATTAACGCCGTGCTGCCCTAACGCCGGGCCAACTGGTGGTGTCGGATTGGCCTGACCGGCCGGAACCTGCAACTTGATTTGGGCAATTTCTTCTTTAGCCATAATTTGCGATACTCCTCTAAACTCCTACTCGCCCCTTAGACCGCTGCTTCTTCGGCCGGCTCGACTTGCAACACGTCCAACTCTACCGATGTACCGCGCCCAAAGATGCTCACCATGATTTTCAATCGGCGTTTTTCTGGCAGTACCTCCTGCACAGTGCCGATAAAATCCTTAAATGCCCCATCGTTGACCTTGACCTGATCGCCAACGGCAAAGGGTATATCTTCAACCTCTTGATCCTTACGACGATCGATATACCCTAGTATATGATCGACTTCCTCCTGACGAAGCGCCTGCGGCTTGCGCGCAGGACCAACAAAATTAGTCACTCCAGGAATATTGGTAACTTGATACCAAGCATCCTTTGACATTTCCATTTCAATCAATATGTAGCTAGGCAAAAACCGCTTTTTAACAACGGTCTTCTTACCAGCGCGGAGTTCAACGACTTCCTCAGTTGGCACAACTACTTGAGCAATGGCGCCACTAGCAGCCCCCGCCTCAATTAGCGATTCCAAGTAAGTCTTTACCTTGTTCTCGTGCCCTGAGTACGTATGCAGAGCATACCAGCGCTGAGCCATGGCCCCAATCCGGTGTTAGCTCCCATCAAACTCGAACATAAAAAGAAGCGGCGAGTAAGTACGCCGCTATCTTGCTTTTATGCCCTACGAGAGTTACTGCCCTAGAAGAATTCCCCAAATAAAGGAAATGATCAAGTCGAACATGCCGATGAAGACTGCAAAGACAGCAGAAAAGGCCAATACAACACTTGTAGAACTGATTAGGTCCTCACGCGTTGGCCAACTGACTTTGGTAAACTCAGTCCGCACCTCTTTAACAAAACTAGTAAGTTTATCCCACATCCCCTTACCCTAATGCAGAAGCCTGGCAGGGCAGACAGGACTTGAACCTGCAACCGCCGGTTTTGGAGACCGGAGCTCTACCAATTGAGCTACTGCCCTATGCCTAGCGGGTTTCCTTGTGCGCCGTGTGCTTGTGACAAAAACGACAATACTTTTTGTATTCAACACGGCCTGGTTGGTTCCGCCTGTTTTTGGTTGTTGTATAGTTGCGCCGGCTGCAAGTTTCACATTCCAGCGATATTTGATCTCTTGGCATCGGAACTCGCCGAGTTTAAGTTGG
>DQLG01000844.1 GCA_015660315.1 Candidatus Latescibacterota bacterium | reverse complement strand
CGGGTGATCTCGGCTTCGAGCAGTGCAACGGGGTCGCGGTCGCAAGGTGCGATAGAGATAGCGACCCCCAAGGTGCTGCCGGGTTCGAGTCGGATGCTCAAATGGCCCGGGGCGAAGAGGTCCTCGCTGGTGTCGAGCCCACGTTCTTCTTCGCGCGGGTACTGGAAATTGTAGTGCCAGTCGGGTGCGGCTTGCCAGTTTGCAGCGGCGGCGTTGATATGGGCAGTGGGCTGGTCGGGATAGGGGCGGTAGGATAGCGTCTCGGCGGCGAAGTCGGCGGTTTGTGCGACGCCGTCGTTGGCTTGCATCAGGTAGTGGTAGTCGCGACCGGCAAAGAAGGGGCGCAGTTCGAGGTACATCGGGCCGGGGGCGCGTTCGAGTTCGTAGCAGACGACGACGGTGTGCTCGCCGTCGAGCATCGCCAGGCGTTTGTGCAAGGTGAAATCGCTGTTGGCGTAGGTCCAGGTCGGCACGGGGCTGAGCGCGAAGGAATGCAGCGATTGGTGTCCTTGCGGGTGCACGGCGCCGGGGAAGATACCGCAGCCCAATTCGAGGCGATTATGGTCGAAAACCAGTGTTTCGTCGAGGTGCGAGAGCAGCACGACTCGGCCGACCGGCGGATGTGTGGCGACGACCAACAGGCCGTGGTAGCGCCGGGTATGGGCGCCGCTGATT
This sequence comes from Candidatus Latescibacterota bacterium, assembly GCA_015660315.1. Taxonomy (GTDB): domain Bacteria; phylum Latescibacterota; class UBA2968; order UBA8231; family UBA8231. The sequence continues at coordinate 29,935 of DQLG01000844.1, read as the reverse complement.
GTCGAGGAGGACCAGCCGCCGAGGCCATTGCTTTCGAGCCATTCGCGGCTGGTGGCGTGTGCGAGATCGCGGGTCAATGTGGAGTCAAAGCGAATGTTCATAGGTCTCCAAAAGAAAAAGGGTCGGCGGGATAGAATGCTTCCCGCCGGCCCAACTACTTGGTAAGGCGATGCTATTTATTGGCGATTAGCTGGTCGACGACGGCCGGATCGGCCAATGTCGAAGTGTCGCCGATGGTATCGGTCTCGTCGGTGGCGATTTTGCGCAGGATGCGGCGCATGATCTTGCCTGAACGCGTTTTAGGCAGACCCGGCGCCCAGTGGATGACGTCGGGTGTGGCGATGGGGCCGATGACGGTGCGCACCTGTTTTTTCAATTCGGCCTTGAGCTCGTCGGTGTATTCTTCGCCCGTGTTGAGGGTTACATAGGCGTAGATGCCCTGGCCCTTGATCTCGTGCGGGAAACCGACGACCGCGGCCTCGGCGACCTTGGCGTGCAGTACCAGGGCACTTTCGACTTCGGCGGTGCCCATGCGGTGGCCGGAGATATTGATCACGTCGTCGACGCGGCCGGTGATCCAGTAGTAGCCGTCTTCGTCGCGGCGACAGCCGTCACCGGTGAAATAATAACCCTTGTACTGCTGGAAGTAGGTCGTCTCGAAGCGCTCGTGGTCGCCGTAGATGGTGCGAATCTGCCCCGGCCAGGAGGTGCGGATGGCCAAAACACCAGAGACGTCGTTGCCCTCGATTACGGTGCCCTTTTCGGGGTCGAGAATAATCGGCTCGATGCCGTAAAAAGGGAAGGTCGCTGAGCCGGGTTTGGTCGCGGTGGCGCCGGGCAGTGGGCTAATGAGGATGCCGCCGGTCTCGGTCTGCCACCAGGTGTCGACGATGGGGCAGCGCCCTTTGCCGACATTGTTATTGTACCAGCGCCAGGCCTCGGGGTTGATCGGTTCGCCGACGGTGCCCAAGAGGCGCAGCGAGGGCATCTCGTATTTCTGTGGCCATTGCTCGCCGGCCGCGGCGATGGCGCGGATGGCGGTGGGAGCGGTGTAGAATTGTGTGACGTTCCATTTTTCGATGGTCTGCCAGTAGCGGTCGGGGTTGGGGTAGGTGGGGATCGCTTCGAGCATGATGGTCGTCGCGCCATTGCTCATCGGGCCGTAGACGATATAGGAGTGGCCGGTGACCCAACCGATGTCGGCGGCGCAAAAGTAGATGTCGCCGTCTTGGTAGTCGAAAACGTATTTGTGCGTGATCGCAGTATAGACCATATAACCGCCGACGGTGTGCTGCACGCCCTTTGGTTTACCGGTGGAGCCGGAAGTGTAAAGGATAAAGAGCGGGTCCTCGGCGTCCATCTGCTCGCAGGGGCAGTCGGCGTCAGCACCGGCGACTAGGTCGTGCCACCAGAAGTCGCGGCCCTCTTTCATGTCAAAGGCGAACTCGGGGTTGTCCTTAACACGTTCGACGACGATACAGGTCTCGACATTGGCGTCCATCTGCGCGTCGGCGGAAGCCATCGCCTGGTCGGCTATCGGTTTCATCGGCACCGGCTTTTCGCCGCGGTGGGTGCCGTTGCAAGTGATTAGCGTCTTGCAGGTCGAATCGACGATGCGGTCGGCGAGTGCTTCGGAGGAAAAACCGCCGAAGACGATCGAATGCACCGCGCCGATGCGCGCGCAGGCCATCATTGCGAAGGCCAATTCGGGTATCATCGGCATATAAATCGAGACGCGATCGCCCTTTTTGACACCGCGCGATTTGAGCACATTGGCGAATTTGCAGACCTCGGTGTGCACTTCGCGGTAGGTGAAGGTGGCGTCTTCGCCCGGCTCGTTGCCCTCCCAGATAATGGCGGTCTGCTCGGCCTTGGTCTCGAGGTGCCGGTCGAGACAGTTGTAGACGATATTTGTCGTCCCGCCCTCAAACCACTTGATCGAGATGGGGCCCTGGTCCATGTCGTAATTGTAGGAGCAGACGTTGTCCCATTTTTTAAACCAGTGAAACTCCGTCGCTTTATCAGCCCAAAAGGCTTCGGGCTCGGCGATCGAACGATCGTATTCTCCCTGGTAGTCCTCCATGCTCTTGACGTGGGCCCGATCGCGGAAGGAGGCGCTGGGCTCGTATACTTCGGACATGCCGATAACTCCTGGCTAATAGGTGGGGATATGTTCTTTGGCGTTATGAATAATATTGCAAAGCCGCCCGGCTTTCAAGTCTGCAGCCGACGGTTTCTGAACCACATCAGGGCGATTAGGGTCTTGGCGTCGACAATTTCGCCCTGGTCGACGGCGGCAAAGGCGTCATCGACGGCGATTTCGATGACCTCGATATCCTCGTTCTCGTCTGCTAACCCGCCGCCTGATTCGCGGCGCTCGTCCACTGCAACTTCGCCATAGTAGAGAAATATGCGCTCGGAAGAGCCGCCCGGGGTAAGATAAAAAGTGGAGACGTGTTGCAGGTTGCAGACTTGGTATCCTGTTTCTTCGAGAATCTCGCGGCGCATCGTCTCTTGCGGGGCTTCGGCCTTGTCGAGCATGCCGGCGACGGTTTCGAGTATCCAGCCTGGCCCCTGCCGCACCCAGGCCGGGTAGCGGAACTGGCGCACCAGCACCAGACTGTCGCTTTGCGGTTGGTAGAGCAGCGCGGTGACGCCGTCCCCCCGTTCCAAGCAGAGGCGGTTTAACTCGGGGCTCAACGAGCCGTCGAAGCGTTCGTGGCGCAGCACGGCTTCGTCGACTTTAAAAAAGGCGTCCAGCAGCCGGCGTTGTTTGATGAGGGTGACTTTCTTGATGGTGGAACTCCTTACATAAAGGGCAAAATCCTGCTGGTGACCTAGGTCGGCTCGTGCTACCGACAACAACAAAGGTCCGGCCAATATTGACCGGACCTTTGTCTTGTTAACGAGATAGCTCGGGTGGTTATTTGCTGGCAGCCACCGGCGGCAAGGGCCAATCGTCGCCGGCCATAAAACCGCCGTCGACATAAATGCATTGCCCGCTGACGTAGTCGGAGGCGGACGCGGCGAGGTAGACGGCGGTGCCGACCAGATCCTCAGGCGTGCCCAGGCGATTGAGCGCTACGCGCTGTTCGCCCCAGGTGCGCATATTCGCGTCGGCCCACATTTTTTCGGTTAACGAAGTGAGGATGAATCCGGGGCAAATAGCGTTGACCTGGATATTGTGCGGGCCGAATTCGACGGCTTGGCCTTTGGTGAGCTGGCCGACGGCGCCCTTGGTGGCGGTGTAGACCGAAACCTTGGCTAGGGCGTAGCCGGTAGTCAACGAGCCGATATTGATGATCTTGCCGCCCTCGCCGCGGTCGATCATCTGTTGGCCGACTTTTTGGCTAAGAAAATAAAGCCCTTTGAGGTTGACCGACATGATCTGGTCGTAATTTTCTTCGGTGACTTCGACGATGGGCTGGCGGATGTTCATGCCGGCGTTGTTGAAGAGGATGTCGATCGGTCCGCATTGCTCGGTGATAGAGGCAATGCCGGCGTCCATCGCCGCGAGGTCTGACATATCCATTTCGAGCGCTATGGCTTTGCCGCCGGCGGCTTCGATGGCGGTGACGGCTTCGTCGAGTTGGCTGCGGGTGCGGGCGGAACAGACGACGGTAGCTCCTGCGGCGCCCATGCCTTCGGCGACGCCGCGGCCTATGCCGCGACCGGCACCGGTGACGAGGGCTACTTTTCCTGCGAGTGAGAATAGGCTCATGGTGAGCTCCTTTGTTGTGAGGTGGTTAAGGTGTGTGTTTTTCCTTTGTGTGCATATATCGGAGTGCGTCTCACGCTGCGGCTCAGGGCTCTGCCTTCGGGCAAAGCTAAGGCGGCCCTATAGGCTTGCGGAGGGTCGCTTAGGTGGTGTGGCAGAGCCACCTTAACGGGCAGCGGGAGCGGGGCGATAAAATTCAACCGATGGCCTTTGGGAGGCTTTGCCCTACGGTAGACCCCCGAGCCTCCGCTCCGGCGGAGGGTAAGAACATTCAAGGTAATCTATCGCTTATAAATATTACCTAACTGAGTCCTTCTCTTTTCTGCAAAATTATGGATTAACCAAATTAGTTGGGGTTTCAATTTTTCTTTTCTCGAATGTCGTAGGGTAATTTACCGATTATTACTCAAACGACCGAGGACCGTTGCGGGGGATTCCCCCTGAGCGGCTTGCTGTCCCAGATTTCACAGGAAGTGAAATCTGAGGATAGCCCTCGGAGCCTCACAGGAAGTGAGGCGAGAATGAGCGAAGGGGAATCTCCCGCAACGGTCCGTCTGCTGCCCGCATTACCGTTTTCAAACGCTACAAAGCAACTCAATCGGCCGCCACAACTGACTTCCTTCCGCCAACTTCCATGCCCCTTTTTCCTCTAAATCATCCCAAGGCTGAAAATGTGGAAACATCACCTCGTGCCAGTTCGGCGGCGTATGCGTAGTCTTGAGTTGGCCCTCGTGCTGGGCGGCTTCATTCGTCGCCGGTTGCTCCATATAAAAGAATAGCAGGTTCTCGTGTAGCGAAATCTGGCCGTATTTATCGCCGGCACCCGGTGTTTCTTCTTGCATTTGATAGTGTAAAAAGATGTAGCTGCTGACCATTTCGGGCCGCAGGTAGACCACGCGCGCAGTGCAGGCCTCAGGGGGCGTGTCGCGGCGCCAGTGTTCGAGACTTTGTGGGCGGTTGAAGTGGAAGATATCCATCATTGGTGCCCAAACGCGCGAGGTGGATAGGGCCAGGGTGGAATCGATATCGCCGACCAGGTCAATTGGCGCGATAGGGTCGCCGGGGCACTCGTAGTAGAGGAAAATATGCTGGTGCCACATGAAAAGGCTCAGCGTGAGGATATCGTCGGCTGCGACGCGTTGGGCCAGGATGGTTTGCAAGTTGGGCAGGGCGGCCTGTAAGGTTTCCTCGCGACCCGGATGGATTTGGCCGCGGAAGACTAAGCGTTGCACGGGGTCGATCATTGTTCCCACTCCGCTGTAATACCGAACTCATGGCCGCAGGCGGTGAGTCTCTCGAGATCTTCGCGGGCCATCGGGACGCCAGTTTGTGTGTATTCTTTTAAATTGCGGTCTTCGATTGTGCCGGGCAGTGTGGCCTCTTGGTAGCCTTTTACGGGTTCCATCGTTTCGCGGACGCCGCGCACCAGGTTGTCGATGCCTTCGCGGAAGGCCTCGGGTGGGGCGAAGGCGCCGATGTCCATTACGATAATTAGACCGCCATTGTTGGCGCGTGGCCACTGTTCGGCGATTGCACGGGCCCGGTCGCTGTTTTGGCCGACAAAGGCGCCACCCAGAGCCAGGGCCGAACCGGTATAGCCCATCGATTTGAAGAAGGCGGGTGGGATGAGCTCTTGTAGCGCGTCGTATTCGGGGCCGCGGTGGTAGTCGGCCATGATACAGGTCGCCGCGTCGAGGATCAGCGGCGGTTCTTCTTCGGCGGGAAAACCGAAGGAGATCGGGGGGTTGCCCCAATAGGCGGATTGCTGGCCTTTGTTGCCGCCGCCTTCGCCGAATCTGGTGGAGTGTGCGCCCTGGACCGAGAAGGCGGTGCAACCTTCTTCCATCGCGCGGCGCACATAGTGACCGGCCGAGCCGTAGTGACCGTGGTGGCAGGCAGCGCCAAGGGCCACTTTGTGCTCCTTGGCCTTAGCGATGGCCATTTCGGTGGCCTGCATCATCGGTGCGTAGCCCAGCCCGCCGTCGCCGTCGACGAGCACGGTAGTGGGTGTATCTTGCAGGATTTGCAGCTCTGGGTTGGGGTTATTGCCGCCGTCGCGGAGGCGGGTGCAATAGCCGGCGATGGCGCGGGTGCCGTGCGAGCGCACGCCGCGCAGGTCGGAATTAGATAAGAGCTCGGCTAGCTGATCGGCGTGCTCGGAGCGCAGGCCGGCGGCTTTGAGGCAAGCGGCGGCGAAGGAGCGTAGTTGCGCGACCGGGACGAGTTTGGATTCGGCGGGTGGGCGGTTCAATTATTTTCCCCGTTTAGAAGATGGGGCCGACGATTTGCACGGTGACGGTGTCGCCGGCGGCGGCCTGTTGCTTGGGTTCGAGTACGACGAAACCATTGGCGCCGATCATCGAACTGATCATGTGCGAGCCCTGGCTCTTGGCGGTGCGGGCGAATAGCAGGCCGTCGCGATAATTGAGGGTGGCGCGCATATACTGGCGGCGGCCGCCGTCATTGTCTACTGGGTGTTCGATCTGCGCGCGGGCCTCGGGTAGGGGCCAGTCGGCTTCGCGATAACCGGAAGCTTTGCGGATGGCCGGGCGCACGAATTGTAGGAAGGATATCATGCTGGAGACTGGGTTGCCCGGCAGGCCAAAATAAGGAATGCCGTCGACGGTGCAGAAAACCAGCGGTTTGCCCGGTTTCATCGCCACCCGCCAGAAGATGGTTTCCGCGCCGAGGTCGTCGAGGACCTTTTTGACGAAGTCGTATTTGCCGACCGAGACGCCGCCCGACGAGACAGCGAAATCGGCTTTGAGCGCGGATATAATGGTGGCGCGGATCACGGCCTCGTCATCTCGGGCGATGGGCAACATGATAGGTTCGGCGCCGTGCGCGTGGCAAAAGGCGGCCAGGGCTGTGGTGTTGCTGTTGACGATCTGGCCCTCGCCGGGCGTCTCTTCGATTTCGACGAGTTCATCGCCGGTGGAGAGAATGGCGATGCGGGGCCGGCGGTAGACCGAGACGAAGCTCTGCTGCACGGCGGCGAGCACGGCCAGTTCGCCGGGGCCGCATTCGGTGCCGGTGGTGAGGATCGGCTGGCCAGCGCGCATATCCTCGCCGGCGTGGCGGATGTGTTCACCGGGCTCCTCGACTTCAAGGACCTCTATACTTTCGCCCTCGCCGCGGGTGTCTTCGACGGGCACGATGGTATCGGCGCCGGCGGGTACCGGGGCACCGGTCATAATGCGGCTGCTTTGCCCCGGGCCGACTTGCTTTTGCGGTACGGTGCCGGCGGGGATGTCTTCGACGACTGCAAGGGCTACGGGTGCGTCGGCGCTGGCCTGGGCCACGTCCTGGTGACGCACCGCGTAGCCGTCCATCGCCGAGTTGTCGTAGGGCGGGTTGTCGCGTTGGGCGAGGATATCGCCGGCTAGCACGCGACCATCGGCATCGAGCAGCGAGACGCGTTCGGGGCCGAGGATCTGGATGTGTTCAAGTATGATGGACCGGGCTTCTTCGGGTGTCAGCATCTGATCGGGTGTCATGGCGGCTTCTATTGGGTTAGCTTAATTCTCAAATGGTTTATAGCTGACAAAAGATAAGCTGGAACGACGACGATACAAGGGCTCTTGTCGCGAACGGGATAAAGGGCAAAGATGAGCTATCGGACAATGGGCTATCTGATACTGTTTTGTACCTGGTGCGGTTGCGCCAACGGCGAAAAAAATGCGCGAGAAGAAGATTCGCTGCGCCTACGCGATATTGGCTTGCAATTCGTGTGGCTTGAGCCGGGGACCTTTAAGATGGGGACCAGCCCGGCGCAAGAGAAATATTTGCGTGGCAAGCAGCTGTGGGACGATCTGTCGAAGGCCGAGGAGTACCGGGAGTGCCGACAATATTATGTTGAGGCTAAGGCGCCATTTATTTAGTTGGTGATGCAACGGGGGGATGGGTGGAGCAAGCAACAAGGGTGGCTAGCGGGTTTGTCGGATGTTTAAGCCGTAGTTTTATCCAGAGAAACGACGAGCTGGTAGAATGGAATAAGAAGGTGTATTTTTAGAAGTTCTTTAGCCTATGTCGGCGAGCCGAAGGTCTGATGGCCGCCGCTTTTTATTGGATTATTTATATGTCGAAAAAACAAAAACTGCGCAATCTGCTCGACTATGTGAACCCCGCTCAGGGTAGCAATTCTGTGCATACCTTTTCACAAGGAAACACTCTGCCGCTGGTCGCGCGCCCCTTCGCGATGACGCACTGGGCGCCGCAGACCGAAGACAGCCCGCGTTTTTATCAACCCACCGCGCGCCAATTACAGGGCATCCGTGCCACGCACCAGCCGAGTCCGTGGATCGGCGATTACGGGCATTTCCTGCTCTGTCCGCAAAGCGGTCGTCGTTTCTTGCAAGGGGCACAACGTTCGTCCGTCTTTCGCGCTGAGGATACGACGTTGGGCCCGCATTATTTTCGCACCTTTTTGGGACGCTATCGCACGAGCGTGGAAATCACGCCGACGGAGCGTTGTGCCCTGATGCGTTTGAATTTTCCCGAGGGCGAGCCGGCGCGCTTGATCATCGATCTCTTTGACGGTCAGTGCGAGTTCGTATTTGACGAGGCGCAAGGGACGCTGAGCGGTTTCACCAGAGCCAATAGCGGTGGGGTACCCGATAACTATGCGCTGTACTTTTATATAGAGGCGGATTCACCCGTCAAAGACGGCGGATTCTTCAAGGGCGGTGAAGTGTGGGAAGGCGAAACGCGGCGCATGGGCGATAAGTTGGGGGCTTTTCTCGAATTTGCGCAACATAGTGGACCGATTACCGTACGCATCGCGACCTCCTTTATCAGTGTCGAGCAGGCGCAACGCAATCTGCAGCGCGAGGTCGGCGACCGCATTTTTGACGAGGTGCTCGGCGAGTCGGAGGATGTCTGGAACGCGGTTCTCAAGCGCATCGAGATTGAAGGAGCCAGCCAAGTGCAGCTCGAAACCTTCTATTCGTGTTTGTATCGAGCGCATCTTTTTCCCCGCGTCTGGTACGAATACGACGAATCGGGCGAGTCTTACCACTATAGTCCTTACGACGGCGAGTTGCACCCTGGTGTGCTCTACGCCGACAATGGTTTCTGGGATACCCATCGCACGGTCTATCCTTTGTTGGCGTTGCTCGATCCAGATCGCTTGGCTGAGGTTGTCGAAGGCTGGGTACAGGCTTATCGCGAAGGCGGCTGGTTTCCCAAATGGACTAGCCCCGGTTATCGCGCCTGCATGATCGGCACGCATTTGGACGCGGTGGTGGCCGATGCCTGTGTGCGTGGCGTTACGGGTTTTGATCTGGAGACGGCGTACGCGGCAATGCTGAAAAATGCCAATGAAATAGGCGACGAGGCCGGGAACTACGGCCGCCGCGGCATCGCGGCCTTTGCCAATCTGGGTTGGGTGCCGCACGACGAGGTTGAGCACGCGGCTTCGCGCACGCAAGATTTCGCGTATAATGATTTCTGTGTCGCACAGGTGGCCAAGGCGCTCGGTCGCGAGGATGATTATTGGCAATATAGCGAACGCGCCTTTTATTATCGCAACACGTTTAATAAGGCGACGGGTTTTATGCAGGGGCGTCTGCGCGACGGGTCCTGGGAGACACCCTTCGATGAATTTCGCTGGGGTGGCGCCTATATCGAAGGTTCGGCCTGGCAATGTACCTGGGCGGTGCCGCACGACGCGGCTGGTTTGATCGAGCTATTGGGCGGGCCACAGGCGACGATCGACAAGCTGGATAAGATGCTGGCGTTGCCGCCGCGTTTTGAAGTGGGCTCCTATAATTTCGAGATACACGAAATGACCGAAATGGCCGCCGTTGACTTCGGCCAGTACGCGCATTCAAACCAGCCAGTACACCACGTGCTCTATTTATACGCGTTTGCCGGGGCGGCCCATCGCACGCAATATTGCGTGCGACGCGTGCTCAACGAACTCTATTCGCCCCAGGGTTTCAGCGGCGACGAGGACAATGGTGAAATGGCCTCGTGGTATATTTTTTCGGCATTGGGTTTTTATCCATTCTGTCCGGGGCATCCGTCCTATGTATTAGGTAGCCCGTTGTTCAAAAAAGCCACGGTGCATCTGCCGAATGGCAAAGAGCTGATTATCGAAGCACCGAGTAATGACGCGGAAAATATTTATGTGCAAGAGGTAGAGGTCGATGGTGCCGCGCATCCTGCGGCCGATATCGCGCACCAAGTCTTGGCGGGTGGTTGTATATTGCGCTTTGCGATGGCGGATCAGCCAGCGGATAATCCGTGCGCGCCGGAGCATCTGCCATTTTCTCTATCGATCAAGTAATATCACTGTGATAAAATATATAGCCCCTGCCGTTTTCATTTTGTGTACTTTGCATACCGCACAAGCACAAATCCCCGCCGGGGGTACGCCGTTGACGCCGGATGATTTTCTTACGACCGCCCGCAGGCCAATTTCTGGCAGCGAGGCTCGCAGCCAGATCGTCGATGTCGAACACGCGGATTTCAACCGGGCGCTGCGCGTCGAGATCCTGCATGAGGCCGGGGATACCTGGAGCGTCGAAATCGGCAACACCACGATTGCACCCGTGGCGAGGGGCGATGTCGCGCTGATCCATTTCTGGGCCCGCGGAACCGAATCGAGCGATGAGACCGGCGAGGTTTTTTTTACGGTGTACGCGCAGAAGGGCGCACCGGATTGGGACAAGTCGCTGCATCGCGGGGTTAGTGTTGGGGCCGAATGGCGCGAGTTCTTTTTCCCCTTTGAATTTATCGACGACTACGCCACCGGGCAGGCCGCGATCAACTTTGGCGTTGGCAGCCGACGCCAGACCATTGAGCTTGCCGGTTTTGCGGTGCTGCATTACGGGACGCAATTGCAGGTCGACGACTTGCCGGCAGTAAAACCGACCTATGCCGGTCGCGAGCCTGACGCGACATGGCGCAGTGCGGCTGCGGATCGTATTCGGCAACACCGCCAAGGCGATTTCACTTTAGCCATACTCGGCCCGAACGGGCAGCCCTTGGCCAACGCAGAAGTCGAAGTCGAGATGCGGCGCCACGCCTTTCTCTTTGGCTCTGCGTTACAGATTCGGCGCCTTAGCAGCGCTGCGGCCGAAGATGTGGTATATCGCGAGAAGGTCAAAGAGCTCTTCAACGCCGCTTCTAACGAGAACGCGCTGAAGTGGCCGCCCTGGGACGGTGATTGGGGCAGCAACTTCAGTCGCGAAAAGGCGCTGTCCGGTTTCGAATGGCTCAAGGCCCATGGTTTACACCGGCGCGGCCATGTGCTCGTCTGGCCCGGTTGGTCCAATTTGCCACAAAGTCTCAAGGATTTAGAGGGGAATTCTGATGCGGCGACACTTATCCCACCGCTGATTATCGCGCATATCGATGAAATAACCCAACAGATGCGCGATCTGGTACAGGAGTGGGATGTAATCAATGAGCCCTATCATAACCACGATGTGATGGATCTGAGCGGCGAGGAGGTGATGGTCGATTGGTTTGCCGCGGCGCGCCGCAACTTACCGACGGCACCGCTTTTTATCAATGACTTTAGCATCCTCAGCAATGGCGGCCAGGATATTGCGCACCAAAACCACTATGAAAAGACGATTCAGTATTTGCTGGACCAGGGCGCACCGATTACGGGGATCGGCATGCAGGGCCATTTTGGTGAGAGCGTGACGGCTCCGTCTAAGGTGCTCAGCGTGCTCGATCGCTTTGCACGTTTCGGTCTCGATATCAAGATCACCGAATTTGATATCAATAGCGCCGACCAGGAGTTACTCAACGATTATACGCGCGATTTTATGACGGCGATCTTCAGCCATCCCGCCGTCACTGGTCTGCAATTCTGGGGTTTTTGGGAGAAAGCGCATTGGCGGCCGGCCGCCGCGCTATATACGGCTGATTGGACGCCGAGGCCGCATGCGCAGATTTACAAGGACCTGGTTTTCCGGGAATGGTGGACGAGCGCAAAGGGGCAGACCGATGCCAGCGGGCAATTCAGCGATCGGGGGTTCTACGGCGACTACGAGGCCAGGGTGCGCAGTGGCGGTGAGACTTTTACTGCGAGCTTTGTTTTAACGCCTGGATCCAAGACGATTACCATACAACTTGCGGCTACGAGTATTAGAGCATCCCAAGACCAGCCCGACCGTTTCAATCTACAGCAAAACTACCCCAATCCCTTTAACCCTTCGACGACGATCGGTTATGCGCTGGCGGCACCGACGAACGTGCGGCTCAAGGTATATAATAGTTTAGGGCAGCATATCAAGACCTTGGTCGATGCGTCGCAGGCGGCGGGTGCGCGAGAGGTAATCTGGGACGGCACGGACCATGAGAATCAACCGGCTAGTGCGGGTACCTATATATACGAGTTGGCTACCGACTACAGCACGCTGCAGCGGCCGATGATGTTATTGCATTAGGGCAATTTGCTGCGGGCGATGCAAGTGGGCAAGACGAGGTGCTGGGGGATCAGCGGCTTCGGTGATACGGAGGCGCTGATCGAGGCGGTAGGGAAGACGCATCCTTATCTATAATACCTATCATCTCTTATATCCGACGGCGATTGAAGCGGCGATTCGCTTTTCGATTTGTGCTGAGGACATTCCTAGCACGTTGGTGGGATTCGCCAGTTTTATAGCTGCAGACCGTAGTCGCGGCGGCAGAGAAGGGATCGTTGCCTGATGCGACTGCGTGTGAAAATGTGCGTGATCCTGACTTGCTTTGTTATTTGACAAAATTCTGCAAAATGGCATTATTATTATTCACTATAACGCATTGTTATTAGGTCGAAAGCTCGCACCGATCAGCCCCTTTGTTCGCTGTTCCTCCTTGATGCGATATCGCTAGTTTTAGATCTGCGCAGCGATCCTTTTTTATCAGCAACACATATATCTGCGCAAGAACAGGCTGTAAAAACGCTTGCTATTAAGCGATACTGCGTTTTTTGTGCACGCTTGTGCAGTTCCACCATTTGCTCGATGTAGCCCCGTTCGAGGGTAAGGTTGATGCACATCAGATGGCAGATGCCATCTGCAAAGGTAAATCTTACTTTTTTCTAAGGGATATTTTAAATGAATACTTCAACGCTTTTCGAGCCATTGGCTTTGCGCTCGGTAAACCTGCCTCATCGCGGCTGGGTTTCGCCCATGTGCCAGTACTCTTGCGATCCGGTGCATGCGCCCGGTGTTCCAAATGATTGGCATTTAGTCCATTTGGGGTCTTTCGCCACGGGCGGCGCGGCGCTCATTATAGCCGAATCGACAGCGGTGAACCCGGAGGGGCGCATTTCGCCTCGGGATACTGGATTGTGGAACGATGCGCAAGTAGAAGCATGGCAACGGATCACACACTTTGTGCACGAGCATAGCCACGATGCCAAAATCGGCGTTCAAATTGGCCACGCCGGCCGCAAGGGCGCCACTTATCCACCGACTACGGGACCGGACGGCACGGTACCAACATCGGAGGGTGGTTGGCAAACTTTGGCCCCTACAGATGTGGCCTTCGGGCACTATTCAGCGCCTCTCGCGATGACCGTCGAACAAATTCACGCTGTCATCGAAGACTTTGCAGAGGCCGCAGCGCGCGCCGTCGCTGCTGGGTTTGATTTGATAGAGCTGCATGGCGCGCACGGTTATCTTGTCGACTCGTTTCGCAGTCCATTGGTCAATCAGCGCAACGACGAATGGGGGGGCACGGACGATAAGCGTTTAAAACTGCCGCTGGCGATCATCGACGCTATTCGCGCCAAAATACCCGATGCCATGCCGCTCGTCGTGCGCATCTCAGCTACTGACTGGGACGATATCGCAGGCGATTTGCAGCGCTCCGTACACTTTGCCAAACTGGCCAAAGAGCGCGGTGTGGATCTTATCGACGTCTCAGCTGGCGGCAATGTGCCCAATCCTAATATTTCGTCTGGCCCTGGGTATCAGACTTCCTTTGCCGCCCGTATAAGAGCGGAGGCGGATATCCCCGTGGGAACTGTTGGAGCGATAACAGATGCCTTGCAGGCCGAGCATATTCTGCGCACAGGACAGGCCGATGGCGTATTTATTGCCCGCGCGGCACTGGCCGATCCGCGTTGGTGGCAACGCGCGGCCCACCGTCTTGGCTATGAGTTGCCTTGGGTGCCGCAGTATCGCTGGCCGCAACCGCAAACGACATACTAAGAAAAATAGCGCGCAGATCATGTGCGCATTAGCCACGTAGGTATGCGCATTTTGATTGATCAAATATGCTTTGTTATGGAGTGTCGGAACCGAATGATAAAAAAGACCATATGATAACAGCCCTATCTCAACCCTACAAAATCAAAGACCTAGACTTGCGCAATCGCTTTGTCATGGCACCGATGACGCGTAAACAATCGCCTGGCGGCGTGCCGACGAGCATTGTCGCGGAATACTATCACCGCCGGGCCGCCGGAGGTGTTGGCCTACTTATAACGGAGGGCACGGTGGTCGAACACCGCTTGGCGGCCAACTCGGACCAGATCCCCCGCATTGCCGAAGATACCGCAGCAGCCTGGCAGGCCGTGCTCGCCAAAATTGAGCCAACCGGTAGCAAGACTTTTGTGCAGCTATGGCACCAAGGCCCGATAAACCGACCCGGGATCGCGGCCCGGTCGGTGGTCGAAGAAGGTCGGGAGGTTGTCGTACAAGCTGAGGGTAAAGCCCTGCAGGAGCTATTCAATGCCTTTGTTGCCGGTGCGGTATCCGCGCAGAAAATCGGCTTTGATGGCATCGAACTGCACGGCGCGCACGGCTATTTGATCGACAGTTTCTTGCGCGCCGGGCAACTCGCGTTCGTCTGCGATCTCGTGCGCGAAATTCGCCGCCAAGTCGGCCCTGTTTACCCGCTGGGCATTCGCTTTTCTCAGTGGACCGTGCGCGACTTCGAGGCCAAGCAGTTCGCGACACCACAAGAACTGGAAAAGACGCTGCTCGCCTTAAAAGACGCCGGCATCGACTTTCTTCACGCCAGCACGCGGCGCTTCTGGCTGCCCGAGTTTGATGGTTCCGATCTCAATCTAGCCGGCTGGAGCAAAAAGATCGCCGATCTGCCGACGATCACCGTGGGCAATGTGGGGCTGGTGACCGGTGAGTTCTTTGGCGACGGACCGCAAAGCAAACAAGAATTGATGCGGCGTTTTGACCGCGGCGAATTCGACCTAGTCGCCATCGGTCGCCCGTTGCTCAGCGATGCGGATTGGTGCAACAAGGTGGTCGACGGTTTGCAAGATGAGATCATTGACTTCAACGACGAGGCATTGAAGGTTTATCCATAGGTCGAACGGAGAACATTCCTTCCCTATTGGACCCCACGCAATTTATTTCATCGATGATAACGAGGCCCTATATATGACGCCAAATATTCTCTGGATTTGCACCGACCAGCAGCGCTACGATACGATCGCCGCTCTGGGAAACGAACATGTGTCGACACCCAATATCGATAGCTTGGTCGCCTCGGGTACGACCTTCACCCACGCCTATTGTCAGAGCCCGATTTGCACGCCGAGCCGCGCCAGTTTCCTCACCGGTATGTATGCCAGCGCGGTGCATGTTAACGGCAATGGTCTCGAATACTTTCCGCAGCGACCAAAGCTGGTGACGCGCACATTCGCCGATGCGGGTTACGACTGCGGTTTGATCGGCAAGTTGCATCTGGCCAGCGCTTCGCAGGGCATCGAGCCACGCGCCGCCGACGGCTACCGCTATTGGGAGTATAGCCACGCGCCGCGCGACGACTGGCCCGTGGGCCATGGTTATGCTGACTGGGTGCGTGAAAAGGGCAAGATCCTCGGCGACCTAGTGCCCGACCCGGACGGTGTGCCCACCGAGTATCACCAGACGACGTGGTGTGCCGACAAGACCATCGAATTTATGGCACAAAAGCGCGATACCCCATGGCTGGCCAGTGTCAATATCTACGATCCGCACCCGCCGTTCAATGCACCGCGCGAGTACCGCGATCTGTTTGACCCGGCCGACATGCCAGGACCATTATTTCGCGAGTCTGACCTTGCCGAACAGGAGCGGCTGTCCTTTGCCGACTTTCAATCAAAGGGGTGCTACCCGGAGGAGTTGACCTGGAAGAATGACTATTACTCCGCGGAGAAAGACGCGCCCTGGAAACCGAGTGACGCCCGCCTGCTAAAATCGGTCTACTATGCGATGATCAAACTGGTCGACGACCAGTTGGGGCGAATCCTACAGGCTTTGGAAGAGAGCGGGCAACGCGACAATACAATCGTCGTCTTTACCTCTGACCACGGCGAGACGCTGGGTGATCACGGTTTGCTACAGAAGGGCTGTCGTTTCTACGAAGGGCTTGTGCGAGTGCCGCTAATTTTCTCCTGGCCCGGTCATATTGAGGCGGGACAGCGCTCGGATGCGTTGGTGGAGTTGAGCGACAAGGCGCCGACGCTGTTGCAGTTGTGTGGGCAGGAGATCCCCGAGAATATGACCGGAAAATCACTGGCACCGATACTGACCGGGGAGGTTTCGCCGGAGCATCACCGGGACTTCGTGCGCTGTGAGTATTACGATGCACTAAAGGCCCGCGATGGCACGCTCGCCACGATGTACCGCGATCGGCGCTACAAACTCGTCGTCTACCACGGTCGCGACTACGGCGAACTCTACGACTTGCAGGAGGATCCCGACGAATTTGACAATCAGTGGGAGAATCCGGCCTTTGCCAATATCCGCGCCGATCTTATCAAACGCAGTTTTGACACCTCTGTGATAGCCATGGATCGGGGTCCGCGCCGCATTGGCGGCATTTGAAAGCGAGTTTTATTGAGAGGGTAAATGAGGTGTTGCATTTTGGGCCAGACTGGTCTCAACATAAAAAAAGAGTGCTACTACAGCGCCATAAAGGACTAAAAGGACTAAATTGAACAACTCGGCAAAGCTTGCAAAAACGTCTCAGTATAGCATATCTGACCCATCTCAACGGGCCTTGTTGCTCGTTTGCGCCTGTAGCTTTTTTCTTGCCTTGGCGAGTGCCTGCACAGGGCAAGGGACGACAAATTCTACAAAAGGGCAGGAGATGATCGATTCCGAAGACCCAGTTTTGGACTCGGCCTATACGGTCGGCGTTTATTATTACCCGTGGTATGCAGGTGATTTTCATGGTGGTCGCTATATGCGCGAGCATTTGCAACCGCCGCAGCCACCCAGCCTTGGCGAGTATGACGACCGCGCCCCAGAGGTCATCGCCCAGCATTTGCAGTGGAGTCGCGCCGCCAATGTGTCGCTGTGGGTCGCTAGTTGGTGGGGGCCGGGGCGCCGCGAGGATACTACGTTATTGCAGCGCATTTTGCCGCATGAGGAACTGGGGGATATGCAAGTGGCGTTATTCTACGAGACCTCCGGGCGTATTCCCGAGTTCGAGGATATGTCCAATGTCTCCGCGGATATCGCCCATATGGCGGCCAATTATTTCGATCATGCAAACTATCTGCGCATCGACGGTCGCCCCGTGTTATTTGTCTATCTAACGCGCGTGCTGTCGCGCAATGGTGTGCTCGACGAGGTGGTAGCGCGAATGCGCAATGCGGCAACGGATGCGGGCCACGACATTTATATCGTCGGCGACCAGGTATTCGGACAACCGACAAATTCGTCCGCCCTCGGACTGCTCGACGGCGTGACGAATTACGATGTATATGGTAGTATGGGCGCGCAGGGCTACGCCGGGCAGCAGAAAGTTGATGCTTATTATGCGGCGCAGAGCAAATGGCAGAAGTTGGCGAATGCAGCGGGTGCGGCGTTTGTTCCCGCCGCCACACCGGGTTTCAACGACAAAGGTGTGCGCGATGGGCACCCGGCGGTGTCTCGCAAGCTGACCAAGACGAGTGAACCCGGCAGCCTCTTTCGCGCTATGTTGCAGCAGGCGGCGTCCTACACGGAACCGGCTACCGGACATATGCTGCTGGTTACTTCGTGGAACGAGTGGCACGAGGACACCCAGATCGAACCGGTGGTCGAGGCGGCGCCAACGAGCCTCGATGGTCGCGACGGAGCGTATAGCGAGGGACTAGAATACGAGGGTTATGGTGAGCGCTATCTCGATATCTTGCGGGAAGAAACGACCAGATGACGGATGTCCGATATCTTATTATGCGCTTTGCGGCAGCATGTATTGTAAACTATTCAATGTGAATCGGCACCATCCACCCTTGTCCCTATGCTAGCAATCGTCGTTTTTATAGCGGTCTACCTAATTGATACGTCTTTATCAAGCAGCCGCTACCTTCCGGTGATATCTTGTGACGGGTTAGCACGAGATTCGCGCTCGTGTCATGGGTCACTTTTAGCTGGAAATTTCGTAACTCACAGTGCGTACACTAACTCAATTGCATACCCCCATTTCTCGGTAAAAATCTTGCTAGTCCAGTGCGCATAATGCTACCTATTCTACTGTTCTTTCTGGCCCATCCGCTTTTCGCCCAGGAAAGCGAAGGCTACCGCCTACTTTTTAACCAAGTGCGCATCAACGAACCGGTGCACTGGCAGGCCTGGGATGCGCCCACCGGGGTGCAGATCGTACGCGAAGACGGCACCGTCGAACCGCGTTTTCTGCGCAGCGATATCGAGGTGGCGCAAAACGCGGTCGACTTTATCTACGTAAACCCCTTCGTGTCGCAAGACACTCTGCAGGGCGGTATTAGTGAGGTAGGCACCAGCCGGGACCAGGCGGCGGCTATTTTGGATCGCAATCCCAGCACCTATTGGGAGCCTTTGCGTAGCTCGCCGGTGGACCAGTGGTTTCTGGAGATTGATTTGGGGCGGGCGGTAATCGCCCGCAGAGTAGTGCTGCGCTTTGTCGATGAGGGACAGGGCGATCCCTTTTTGAAGTTTCGTTTGATGGCCTCGGATGGGCTGCGTTTCGGGCAGGGGCGCGATCAGCGCCGGCGCTTCTTTCGCATTGGTTTGGAGACCAAACCCAATAAAAACCAACGCGAATATATTTTCGACATCAAACCCAACCGCCAGGTCACCGACGGCATCGAAGGCGAGATTATTCAGTTTTTGCGGCTCGACGTGCTCGATACCGACGGGCCCAGAGCGCAGGAAGTGAATGCCGAGACCTATGAGATCTTGGCCGAAGACGACCGGGGCGCCGTCGATTATTTTCGTGTGACGGTGGGCGGGCGCGAGATCCTTATTTCCGAGCGTGATTATTTCGACTTGCCGGAGGACGAGCACGGACCGGTGCGCTATTATCGTCACGAGCGTCCCCGCTTGGCCGAGGTCGAGGTTTTTGCTCTTGGCCAGAATGTGGTGAAGCTGACCCAGAGCGAGGTCGAACGCGGAGCCGACGAAGGCGGTTTTGAATTTCTCTTCCGCAAGATTTTTTCCGACGGACTCTATTCTTCGAGCTTTGACGTGCCGATCTACGATCCGGTGACCGACGAGCGGCAACTGAAGATCGACTTGGGCGCCAAATACTGGCTCGACCGCATCAAACTGCTCGCGCCGGCCAATGAGATGCCGCCGCTGGCTTATCAGTTGCGGGTTTCGAATGGGGCGTTGAGTCCTAATGGGGAACGGATCTGGAACAGTTTCGACGAAAAACGCAACCTCAGCGGCCACCAGCATCTCGAAGAGACCTTTCCGCTGCAGGAAGTGCGCTTTATCGAAATGCGCCACCTCGAATTTAATCCCAACGAATCGGTCGACGGTTTTATCAGCGAGATCCAGGCCTATGGCGAGGGTTTTGTCTCCGAGGTGGAAATGACCTCGCCCTTTATCCCGCTGGATAGACCGCGGTTGTTTTCCGTGGTGGAGTGGGAGGGGGAAGAGCCGCCAGGCACCCAGGTCGAGGTTCGCACCCGCAGCGGCGAAGAGATTATCGAGATACCGCATTATTTTGCGGTGACCGGTCGTGAGATCGCCAAGAGCCTGTGGGACCTGCTCCCAGAAAATAGGCGTCCGGCTGTCGTGATCGAAAAAGTTGCTGGCCCGCATTGGAGCAGTTGGAGTGAGGTCTACGAGGCCTCGGGCCTCGCCTTCAAATCGCCGAGTCCACGCGCCTTTGTGCAAGTACAGGTGCGGCTTTTGTCGCGCGAGCCGCTCAGGGCGGCCAAGATCCGCGATCTACGCTTGCGTTTCGAGCCGCCTTTGGTCGACAAGGTGGTCGGCGAGATTTGGCCGGTATGGCAGATCGAACCGGGGGTTGAGCAGGACTTTACGCTTTATTTGCAGCCCGAATTCGCGGCGGGCAATCCGGGCTTCGACCGTTTGCGCCTGCGCTCTTCTTCGGCGGCGCCGATTGAGTTGCTCTCGGTGCGATCGGGTGGGGATACGGCGTTGCGCATCGGCTCTGGCCAGGATTTGTGGCCGGGCGAATTACTATTGGAACCGGGGGCGGAGGGCGAGGTCGAACTGTTTTTTCCCGCACCGGTGCTGCGTGGCAATCCGATCTACGAGATCAAATTCCGCACCAAGGTATTTTTACAGAGCACGACCTTTACCGCCGAGTTGGAACGGGCGAGCAGGCCGGGACGAGTGCAGGTGGTCAGCGATGGTGATGCCAGCGCCCTGGTATCGAGTCAGTCGCTGGTAGTAGTGTCGGACCTGGAGCGGACGCGGCTATTGGAAAATGTGCAGGTGGTGCCGCGCGCGTTTACACCCAATGGCGATGGCGTCAATGATATTACGGACATAACCTTGTCGATTTTTCACCTTGAAGGCGAGAAGCAACTGCGGGTGGAAATTTACGATCTGGCGGGGCGGCAGTTGCGCGATTTGTCGATCGATGCCGCGCACCCTAGTGGCGAGCGTCGAGTCGCATGGGACGGGCGCGACGAGGTCGGCGAGATTGTGCCGCCGGGCATTTACATGGCGCGCGTTGGTTTCGCTGCCGATAGTGATGTGGCTGGAGTCTACGCTTCCAGACTGGTGCACGTGGTCTATTGATGCGCCATACGACGATCATAAGTTTATGCCTGTTGTGGGTGGCTCTGGCCGGCGCGCAAGTATCTGATCCGTTGCACTGGGGCGTCGCGCAGCGCGGTGCGCATACCGAGAGCTTCGAGATGTCCTATGTCTCGCCGGCGATACACAAATGGTACGAGCCGCGCTATCAGCCTGAGACCTATATGTCGCCCTGGTACGCGCGCGGCAGCAATTTCGCCCGCGACTCCTATCGGCGTTATATCAGTCTGATCCTCGAAGGCGACGAGAGCTTTGACAACTTTGGCAAGTCTTTGGGCCGGGGCTGGTTGGTTTACAACTGGAGCCAGGAGCAGGTCGGCTCCAGGGGCAGCTTTATCGACAAGCGCGGCGGTGGTCTTTCTTCGATGGACCTGATGGCGAATCAGCGTCCGGCCTACCGCGATTTTTTTAACCGTCTGGTCATCGCTTCGGACCAGCGCGGCGGGGCCTCGTACCGGCTGATGATCGGCGACGAGATCTTCACCCGTTTTACCCCGCTGACCTTCAATAAGCCGCGCTTCAATGGCGTGCGCCTGGATTACGCGGCCGAGCAGTATCAGGCCAGTCTGCTCTTGTCGCGACCGAGTAACCCCGACGCCGAGGCGCAAACCAATTCGACAACGGTCATGGGTAGCCACCTCGAATTTCAGGCGGGGCCGGGAGCAAGCTTCGGGCTGACCTATGTCAACGCGCACAATGTGCTAACCCAAGTCGAGTTCGGCGAAGGTAACCCGCTGCGCGGCATTTTGACTTCGTTGGAGAACCAGCCATTGGACAAGTTGTGGGTCCGGATCAGGGACGATTCGCCGGGCCGTGGTGGGGTGGGGGCGGCGCTGGCGGGTTTCGATATCGTGATGACGGATACCAGTGGCCGCCAATTGCGGGGGCGCGACATCGACTTTTTGCCCTTGCGCGAGGGTGGGGTATTGCAAGGCGGGCGGCTATTTGCTCGTGACGAAGAAAGTATCCTATTGGAATTTGATCTAGGCAGCCTCGACTTTGAGGATGTGCAGACGGAAGATTTGCAGAGCGTGCAGGTCGAGCTGTCGCTGGCCAATGATTACAGGGTTGAAATAGCGACGGATTTGCAGACCGACGGCCAACGGCGTAATGCCGAGGTTGTTTTTTTGCCGGTCGCGCGGGCCGCGGGCAATGTGCAGGACAATAGCAACACGCAGGTTCTACGACTTGATTATGGTTTGCCGACGGCCAGCGAACTGTACGGCGTTGATTGGAATTTGAGCGATTGGAAAGGGCTTTCGCTAATGGGCGAATTGGTGCTTAATCGTCGCTATTCGCGCTATCCCAACCCCAATATTTCAGTGCACCACGAGATCGCCGAAAACGCGCACGCCGGTTATCTCAATGGTTCCTATCGCTTCGGTCCCTGGATGTTCTTCGGCGAGGGTTTTTCAATCGAGGACGACTACAGCACCCGCTACTGGCTCACCGACCGTACGGGCCGGATCAAATTTAAGAGCCAGATACCCCAGGTCTACGAATTTGTCGATGACGACGACGACCTCAACGGGTTGACCGAATGGGAACGGCCATTTTTCGTACGCTGGGGCGGGATTACCGAGTCGGCGACGGGGTCATCGGCGAGCATCCTTTCGAGTCAGCGCGAGGTAGCCTGGCCGGGCTTGGACGAAAACGGCGACTTTATCAACGACAATAACCAGAACCAGAATGTCTTTCCCGATTACGAAGAGCCCTTCCTGCGCTATCGCTCGGATCGGCCCGAGTTCCTCTTCGGCCTCGATATGAACCACAATGACATTATAGACCGTTTCGAAAACGACCTTGAGCCGGACTATCCCTACAAACGCGATCACCGCGGTTATAACGCCTATCTCAAGGTCGAGGTATTGCCCGACCTCGAGTTGAGCGTAGGGCGCCAGAATATGCGATTGGTGGTCGGCGACGGCGAGACCCGGTTCTGGTATGGTTTGGGGGCTTGGAGCCATCGTTTTAAGGGCGGCAGCCGGTTGAGGATTTTCAATTTTGGCGGTCGGGTCCGCGACAATATTCCCGACGACCTACGCCAGTGGTTCCAGCCCATCGGCGGGCCGGGCCGCATGCTCGATCGGGTCGATTTTCTGCCGGGGCTGAACGCCTGGAAAAACGCGCTGTATATTGATCTGGACCAACAGTTGGGGGCGCAGGTGCGGTTATTGCACCGGGTCAAATGGGATATCGTAGAACAACAGGATCCGGAGGATGAGGTGTCGTTGCGGGAAGGGCGCAAATTGAGCGGTTTTCTCGGTGTGATTAATAAAGCGGAGTGGAGCATTCCGGTGGGGTTGGGCGTATTGGAGCCGCGCTTCAAAAGCGAATTTCGCAAGGAACGGCCTTTCAGCACGCGCCTGCCGGCGTCTACCAGCGTGGAAGAGATTTTCTTTTTAATGTGGACGCAACCGCTCTTCGCCGAATCGGTGGGTGTCAGCTATTATCCGCGTTATGGCCGTCAGCTTTTCAATACCGAACTGCAGGTGGGCGTCGAGGCGGGCAAGCTCTGGCTCTTAGACGGGATGCGGGAAGAGGTAGATGCCGATTTTTTTAATTGGACGGCTGTCGCGCAATTGCTCAACCGCACGGCCTACCAGGGGTATCAGTTGGTGACGACGACCGGCGTGCAGTTCCAACAGCGACGTTTCGAAGGGCGCCCTGCACAGGAGTCGAGTTTGGTTTTTATGACGCTTTACGCGGGATTGAGCCAATGAGGCCAATGAGATATAGGCTGTGGGCCGCGATATTGCTGTGGGCGACGGGGTTGTATGCGCAACCGGCCGAGACCTATGTGCTCGGCGACCGGGGCACCTCTTCTTGGCAAGCCGGCGGTGACGGCGGCAAACCGGAGATCGTGCTCAACTCGACATTGGGCCAGGTCGAGCTGACGAATACGCCGGGGGTAACCATTGACTTTGCTGGTCGGCCGGGGTGGATCGGGCCGCTGCGTTTTGACGAAGGTGAGAATATCGCTGCGCGGGTCCTCGATTTTGGTTCGATCAAGGCGCCGAATGCTGGGCGCGGCCACGAATTGCAACTCGAGGGCACGGTCAACGGCGACCACGAGGTGGCCTTCGAGCGCAAGCCGACGGTTTTCGAGCCGCGGGTCGCGACGCGCGGTATTTGGGTCATTCTCGATTTCATGGTACCAGTAGGTGTGCAAAGAGTGCTATTCTATCCGCGCAATACGGTAGTAGAAATGCCCTCGACCCCTTTTCATAACGATTTTTTGCGCGGTTACGAGCTGTGGCTGAACGAATTCGCATCCGGTCAGCCCGATGTATTGATCCAGCGCAATGTACAAAATGAGGAGCCGGTGGTCGATGTGGAGGTGCCGGTCCAGTACGCGCGCTTCGTCAAGATCAAGTCGCTGGCCGACGTGCCCTTCGAGATCGACGAGATCGAGGTATACGGTACTGGTTTTCTGCAAGAGAGCCTGTATTTATCTAATACCATTGATCTCGGCGACCGGGCCACAATCGGTTTTGTCGACTGGGTCGAGGATCTCGTCGGCCATCCGGACTTTTCGCAATTGGAAGTCAGGGTCAGGACCGGAAGTGATCCGACGCCGCTGGTTTATTTGGAGAAGATTTCGCTCGGTGAGGGGCTTTTCGAGATTGTGGAAGTCTCGCGCGAGCGCTATACCGATGCGCTGTTGCCGGGCGAGCGTGGCGGCGTACGCGATGATACGATTTATTGGAGCCCGTGGTTCGTAGTGCACTCGGACGAGTTGGTACGGGCGCCGACGCCACGCCGCTATATACAGTTTCGCTTCGAATTTGAAGGTGGGCTCTTCGAGGCGCGGCAAGTAGACGAGTTGCGCTTCGATTATTTGCAGCCGCCGATCGCCGATTCGCTGCGCGCCGAGGTTTTTCCGCGGCTGGCCAAGGCAGAGGATGCGGCGACTTTCCGCTACGCGGTGCGTCTGCGATCTGAGGGCGAGATTCGAGGTTTCGACCGTCTTGAGATCGACACCAACGTGCCGATCTCGGCTGTGCGGGAAGTGGTGCTCGACGCGGAGCCGATCGATTTCTCGGTCGACTTTATTCATGACGACGGCTTCGGTATCAGTTTCCCCCTAGTCCGGCACGACGAGGCGGTGCTTGAATTGACTTTTGATCTGCCGATTTTCCGCTTCGGCACGACATTTTCGGGACGGGCCTATCACAGTGGTTCGGGTGCGGTACCGCAGCGTTTAGAACCGGGTGAGGCGACCGACTTCGGTCCCGGAGATTTTGCCGAGTTGTCGAACTTATCGGTAGCTATACCCAAGCCGCAGATCGGCAAGCTGGTCGGCGAGATTGTGGTCAAGTCGTCGGTGTTTACGCCGAATGGCGATGGGGTGAATGACGCATTCGATCTGTTCTTCAACGTATTACAGCTGACGCGGTCGGCGCCGGTGCGTTTAGAGCTTTTCGACCTGGCGGGCCGGTTGGTACACGTGGTATTGGCTGAGGAGCGGGGGATCGGGCCGGTCGAGGTGTTGTGGAATGGGCGGCTGGAGGGCGGCGAGA
The DNA here is from genome assembly GCA_015660315.1 of Candidatus Latescibacterota bacterium. Lineage (GTDB taxonomy): Bacteria > Latescibacterota > UBA2968 > UBA8231 > UBA8231. The sequence continues at coordinate 4,757 of DQLG01000844.1, read as the reverse complement.
TGGTGTTGCCGGGGAGTTATTTTTGGGTGTTGCGGGTGCAGGCGAACGCGTTTGAGGAGGTGCATACGGGTACGGTGGCGGTGGCGTACTAGCTGGTAGAGCTGGTGAAGAATGGTTTGTAATTTTTTTGTGACTTATTAAATAGGTGATTTGAGATTTAGGTATGCTTTGAGCGAAATAAAACAACATGGCCTTGAGCAGAGCAGAGGCTGGATAATCCGGAATATTTCATTCCTCACGACCCTATTACTGCTAAACCTATATCTGCTCCTGCAACCCGGACTCCTCGCTGCTCAGGACTATGGCTCCCGGTTAGGTACCGTCAAACGCGGTGGCAAGGTATCTTTTGAGCCGCGTGGCCCCGGCGTGCTCTTCGACGCGTTGGACCCGGCGGTGCGCAAGTGGTATATCCCGCAGGAGCTCTACTCCGAATACCAGTGGAAACAATGGGAGTACTCTAATTATGCGCGCAACTTCTACCAGCGCTATGTCTCGACCTCGCTCGAAGGCAGCTATATATATGATGTATACGGCAACTACCTGACGCGCGGCTGGCTGATCTTCGACTGGCGGCAACAGAATCCGCAGCCCTTCGGTTCGACGCTGGCCCAGAACGGGCGCTTTGCCGGGTGGTTTAACCAATTGGTCATCACTTCCGACCACAAAGGCCAGTATCATTACGCGATCACCATCGGCAGTCAGATCCGTACGACGCTGACGCCGATGACTTTTTCCAAGCCGCGTTTCAACGGCATCCAGTGGGATTTTCTCGCCGATAAATACGCGCTGACGGTATTGTTGTCCAGGCTCAACGGCCTTGTCGATGAGACGGGCTCTTCGACAGGAACTTCGGAGAAGACGAATAATACGAGTTTGGTGGGTAGTCGTTTAGAAGTGCAGGTTGGCGACTTCGTCAAGGTCGGCGGCACCTATCTCAACGCCCACCACGCGCAAACGCAAACCGAGCTCTTTAATGGCAATATCCTCAAGGGCAATCTCACCGGCATACAGAATCTGACCAATGTCAGCTTCGTCGAAGTCGTGATCAAGGACGATAGCCCTGAAGACGGCGAGGCCGGCGGTGCACTCTTCGCGCAGGATATTGTAATCTGGGACCTAGAAGGCAAGCGTATACGCGGCTCGGAGATCGGTTTTCGGCCGCTGGTTGAAGGCGGTTTTCAGCGCCGCGGTTTTTTGGCAGCGGACGGTCGCGAGGAGATCCATCTGCGCTATGATTTCCAGGACCGTTCCTATACGGGGCCGGACCCCAGCGAAATAGAGCGGGTGCAAGTTGAGTTGGTAGTGGCCAACGACTACCTAGTTGAGATGGCCTCGGATCGGCAGACCGATTTTCAGGAACGGGTCGTGCCGGTGCCGGTGGCCAGGGCGCCGGGCAATGTCAAGGATTCGTCGAATCAGCGCGTATTGGCGCTCGATTATGGTTTGCCCACCGCCAACCAGATCGCTGGTTTCACGGTGGAGGTGAGCGATCTTGAAGGGTTTAACGCCTATCTCGAAGTCGACATTAACCAGCAATACAAACAGTATCCCAACCCCAACCTGGAAAAGCACCATGTGGCCAGCGAGGAGTCGCAGGCCTGGATGCTGAACGTGTCGAAGACCGACTACCCCTATTTCACGCTGCTGGAAGCTTTTGATTTTGATCCCAACTACCAGACTGGTTTCCAAGTAGTCGACCGCAACGGCATTGTCGACTACGGCAGCCCGTTGCGTTTTTACGAGTTCGTCGACGACAACGACGACCAGGACCGCTTCCCCGACTGGGCTCGGCAAGGCTCGCCAAGGGACCGCGCGATTTTCCCCGGCTGGGACGAGAACAACGACCTGATCTCCGACTTCAACCAAAACGATACCAACTCAAGCCCCAACCGAGTGCCCGATTACGAAGAGCCCTTTCTGCGCTATTACACCGACCGGCCCGAGTTCCTCTATGGCATCGACCAGAACCACAATGGATGGATCGACCGTTTCGAAAACGACGAAGAGGCCGACTATCCTTACAAGCGCGATCGCAAGGGATACAATCTTTACGCCGGCGTCTTTTTGCACCCCGATCTGCGGGTCGCGGCGGGTCGTCAGAGGATGGATCAGCGTGCGGACAGCCGCAGCGCGCACGCCGATTATCTAATGGTGGCGGGGGATCATTATTTTACCGGTTGGGGCCGGGCGCGTGTCTTCCAGGATCTGCGCAGCGTTGAGGACGATATCTTCGACCATCTGGTGCAGTGGACGCAACGGCCCAACTCGCAGGGCGAATTGGTGCCGACCCCAGATATCTTGCCGGCGCAGAACACGTTGCTCAATACGACATGGCTGGGTTTCGACTTCGACCGCTGGCCCGGGTTCAAGTTCAACAACATGCTCAAGTGGCAGCTCTACCACCAGCGCGACGATCTTATTGAATTACAATTGCGTGGCCAGCGCGAGGAGGGGTCTTTTCTCGGCATGATTAACAAGGCCGAGTATCGCTTGCAGTTGGGCAAGCTGAGTTTGAGCCCGGCGTGGAAGAGCGAGTTCCGCCGCGAGGCGCCGGTATTACTCAATCAGCCCGAACGCAAAGAACTTAGCCAGATTCTGTTGGTTGTTGCGCGCTTTCCCGTGATGCTCAGTAGTTATCTCGAAGCCGGGATCGAATACCACGATTTTCGCCAATTGCGCGACCCGCCGCCGCCGGGTGGGGAGGACAGCTTTTGGGAGACGACGACGGTCGCCCAGTTGACCAATATATCCGATTACCAGGGTTATAAACTAACGACGGTATTGGGCTTTGACATTACGCGGCGGTATCAGGAAGTCGAAGGAACGCGCACTCGGACGCGGGGGTTCCTCACGGTTTACGCAGGGGTCGAGCAATGAAATATTTGCTGTGCTTGCTATTGCTGTGGTGTTTGGGCTGCGGCGACGAACGCCCGCCGCTACAGTCGGTCGGCACAGATAACGAAGTGGTCTTTGCCCACGATACTTTTGCCGATGCGGGTTTTGAGCGGGCAGTTCGGCAGGCGTTGGCGCAGCCTGAGGGGGCATTGACGGCGGCGGCGTTGGCCGGGTTACAGAAGCTTGACGCGGGCGGTTATGATATTGTGGATGTGCAGGGGGTCGAACAACTGCGCGGCTTGGAAATGCTGTTATTGGGGGATAACGCGGTGGGGGATATCGCGCCGCTTGAGGGTTTGCGGCGGCTGCAGGTGCTCGATCTGTCGAATAACGCGGTCGAGGATATCGCGCCGCTGGCGGACTTATTGTTGTTGAACTCGCTCAACCTCGACGGCAATAAGGTCGCGGATTTGCAGCCACTGGCGCGGTTGACGCTGTTGAGTCTGCTCAACCTTGACGATAACCAAGTTCGCGATATCGCGGTGCTATTGCGACTCAGGCGCTTGCAAAGCGTCGAGCTTTCGGGCAACCCGCTCGATTTGGACCAGGTGGAGACGCTGCGCGAGCGGGTATTGCTGGTGACCTTCTTCCAGCCGACAATCACTTTTCAGGACGCGCAGTTGGAACGCTCAGTGCGCTCGGTGGCGCGTAAGCGGACCGAAAATTTGACGGTCTTGGACCTGCGCGGGATCACCAGCATGAGCCTGAACAGCTCCGTAAAATCGCTGGACGGCATCGAGCAGTTGGTTAATCTGGAAGTGCTGCGCTTCAACGGCTCGACCCGCGAAGGCGAGTTGCAAAGCCTCTTGCCGCTAGCGAGTCTGCAGAAGCTGCATACATTGGACCTGACGACGGCAAGTCTTGAAAATATCACCTCCTTGGCGAGCCTGACGAGTCTACAGAAACTCAATCTTAACAACAACGATATAGTGGATGTCTCGTCGCTGGCCGGTCTGACGAACCTGATCGAATTGCGCCTCGAATCCAATGTGATTCAGGATATCTCGCCGTTGCGAGGCCTAGGTCGGCTGGAGAAACTCTATCTGGAAAGCAACTGGATCGATGACCTTTCGCCACTGCGCAGTTTGCGCCGACTCACGATGTTGCACCTCTCATTTAATCGGGTCGTCGATCTCTCGCCCCTGTCGAGCTTGCGCGCGTTGGAATGGTTGGAGTTCGCGCAAAACTCGGTCGTGGATATCGCGCCCTTGCAGGGTCTACGCAATCTAGAAAACCTGGACTTCAATGCGAACCTGGTTGTCGATATCGGCCCACTCGCCGGTAAGGCTTTGCTGGGGTCCTTGTTTTTCGAGAATAATTTCGTGGTAGACCTCTTGCCCTTAGCGGCTCTGCCCGAGTTGCGGCGTCTGCGTTTGCGCGGCAACGAAGTGGCGGATATTTCGGTGCTTATGACGCTAGAAAAGCTGCTCTCGGTCGATCTGCGCAATAACCCGCTCAGCGAGGATAGTCTCGCGTTGATCGAAGAAATAGCGAAGGGCAACATTCCGAGGGTCACCTTCTGATGCGGATTCACCTCTGCCTATTGGCTTTTGCGCTATGCACCGCACCGGCCGCGGCGCAACTGGAACTCAAGGTGGGCCGCGACGCGCTCTCCTGGATCGATGTGCAGGACTCGCTGGCCTTTGTTATTTCGTCGCCTGACTCGGTCTGGACCTGGCGGGTGGAGCCGAGGGAGAACTTGATGGCGAATGTCACGGGGCGCGGCGGAAGTATTCTGCTTTCGGCTCAACAGCCAAGCTTCAACCCCTTCGGCGAGGCGATACTTACGCCGGTGTTCCTCGACGAAGTCACCGCGGTGAAGTTTATCGGCGACGGCGACCTGTCGACGGCCTTTAATCCGG
>DQLG01000374.1 GCA_015660315.1 Candidatus Latescibacterota bacterium | reverse complement strand
TGCTGAACGTACGCCATGTTGTCGCCACGCAAGAGGGCGGCGGCCAGCGTTGGCTGAGTTGGGGCTGGCAGAGCCCGGTATTGGTTTCGTCGCGGATCGAGGGTTATGCGACGGATGATCTGCCCAAGGCGCTCGGCGAAGAAGAGGTCGACCGCTTGCTCTGGCAGCCGGCGGGCTTGAGCCGGATGCAGGTTTTTGAACAAGCGTATCCGATCGCCGGTTTTATTGCCCAGATGGGTGTTGATATAGGCCGCAATACTTGTGAGGTCTTGTTTATTGACGGACTAGCTGAGGACGAGGATTTGCGGACGGACCCGCAGGTCGAGGTGAGCCGGCACCAAGTGTGGAACCAGCGGGTCGAAGTCGATGTCGCGGTTTCGGCTCCGGCATTTGCCAGTTTGGCTTATGCGCATTATCCCGAGTTGGAAGTGCGCGTCGATGGTCGGATAGTCGAGCCGCTGTGCACGACGGGGGGATTCGTCTGTCTAAGGTTAGCCGAAGGCGCGCACAATATTGTGTTAGCGCCCAGACTCTCATCGATCAGACGGGTATTGCTGGTTTTGGATCTGGGGTTATTGGTTTTGGCCGCGGCGGTCTGGTGGCGGGCTCGGCAATGATTGCATTTTTATTGTTATGGTTAGTAAATACGCGACAAAGGGAGAGGACCTGATGAGCGACAAACCGAATATTCTGGTGATTATGACCGACCAGCAGCGGGCGACGGCCAGCCATCTCTATGGCAATAGCTTCTGCGAAACGCCGTCGATGGCACGGCTTGCTGACGATGGCGTGTTATTCGAAAATGCCATTTCGCCGCATCCGCTGTGCGGACCGTGCCGCGTCTCGCTTTGGACCTCGCAGTTTCCGCACGCGCACGGCGGGCGGCGCAATCAGACGCTGATGCCGGCGGGGGCGACACACGCTTTTCAGTTGTGGAAGGAGGCGGGTTATACCACGGGGCTGATCGGCAAAAATCACTGCTTTGAGCAGGAAGACGATCTGGCGCTTTTCGACGTGTGGAACGATATCACCCACGGCGGTAGTGGGCCGGCGCCAACCAAGGGCATGGACTGGTGGCGCCCGCAAGAGGGGCGCGATAAGGTGAGGGATGAGTTTCGCAATATGCAGCCGCAGAATCCGCGTTTTGCCTATGGCACGACGGATCTGCCGTTGGAAGATCAATCTTCGGGTTTGATTGCCGGGCAGACCACGCGCTTTCTCGAACAGCACAAGGACGAGCCTTTTGCGCTGTGGGTTTCTTTTCCGGATCCGCACGAGCCGTGGATGGTCGCGGAAAAATACGCGGCGATGTTTCCGCCGGACAAAATCGATTTGCCACCCTGGCGCGACGGGGAATTTGACGACGAGCGGGCGCCGGAGCGCAATCGCGTGCTGTACAAGATGCTCGGCATGGATGAGGATTCCACTGAAGATATTTACGGGGTGATGGCCGCCTATTTCGGCATGGTGCGTTTTATGGATGATTGCTTGGGGCAGATTCTCGACGCGCTGGAGAGCAATGGTTTGCGGGAGAATACGATCGTGGTGTTCTGCTCGGACCACGGCGACTTTATGGGCGAGCACCGCATGCAATGCAAGGGCGGAGTGTTTTATGACAGCCTGACACGGGTGCCGCTGATCGTGTCGTGGCCGGGGCAGGTCGAGGCCGGAGTGCGCGACGCCAGTATGGCCAATTTAGTCGATATCGTGCCGACGCTATTACAGTTGCAGGGCATGGAAGCGCCCAAGTCGATGCAGGGTGCACCCTTGCCGACGGTGACGGACGCGGCACCGAGGGACGCGACTTTTTCCGAATATGGCTCGGGTGGGCCGCTTTTTACCATGGCTGATTTGGAAAAATTGCCCAAGCCCTGGGGGCGCAAGACGCTGATCGATACGCTACAGTGGCGCGAGGCGGCAGGCCGTTGCAAAATGGTTCGCACCCGCGAGTGGAAATACGTGCACGACTCGATGGGCGATCGCGACGAGCTCTACGACCTTGTCAACGATCCGCACGAGTTGGTGAATGTCGTCGACGAGGAGAAATATCGCGATGTTTTGGCCGACATGCGGCTGCGCTTGGCCGATTGGAGCATTGGCACCGAGGATTCGCCGCCGGTGCCTTTGCCAGCTACACAACACTATAATCTTGCGTAGCGCTCAGATACTTCGGGAGTGCCGATTGTCTGTGATTATACGGTCAACGGGGGGTGTTCGGGGGCGGAGGGCATGCTGGTTGAAGGTGGGAGCGTGTATTTTTGTGCGCCATTGCACGGCACGGCGCCGATCGAAGTGGTGGAGATTATAAGCAATGGAAAATGCGTGTGGCAGGGCAAACCCGATGCGTGGGATGTTGAGTTGGAAGGAGTAGAGCTGCCGGTGCCGGAAGGCGAATCGGCCTATTATTATTTGCGCTTGTGCCAGGTAGATGGCCATCGGGCGTGGTTGAGCCCGGTGTGGCTTGATTGGGCTCAATGAATAAAGGGATAAGGTTTTTTCGTGTGGCACCTGTACCTCATCCGCTGTAGTGATTCCTCTCTTTATACCGGTATCACAACGGATGTCGAGCGCCGGTTCAATGAACACGCGGGCCAGGGTAAACTGTGCGCAAAATATTTGCGCGGCAAAGACCCGCTAGCGCTAGTGTTTACCGCAGAGGTCGGTACGCGATCGGAGGCTTCGCAACTCGAAACAAGGGTCAAGCGATTGGCCAAGGCCGATAAGGAATTGTTAGTGGGTGGACAGAAGACTCTGGCCGATGTGGACCTTAGATAGCTTGCGTGCTATTATCTTTCCATATGCAATGGATCGCGCTAATCTATCTCGTACTGCTCAGCAGTTGTGCGAATTATACCGAACCGCAGCTTGAAGAATGGGGCGAGGGTGGCTATAAGGCGCGCCAGGTAAGTGCTTACAATATAAACGGCAAGCGCGACGGCGCGACGACGCGGGCGACGGCGATGCTCATATTGCGCGACGGCGAGCGCTTGCACCTAGAACTCAAGGTGGACTACGATCCTCAGCCGGTGCTTGGCGAGGGCAAGTGGCGGCTTGCAGGGGATCGCGCCGATTCGGGTGCGGTAATCGCCGAGGCGCTAAAATTTTTCGGCGGCCAGAGTGAGGGGCCCAGTCTTGGAGGGCGCTTCCTTTTACAGGGGAACGATGGCTTGCGTTTTCGAGTCGTATTACCGTTGAGGCCCGTCGAAGGATCGAGGTGGAAAAATAGATGAAAGTGTGTTTGTGGCGATATAAGAAAAACTCTATTGGCATTGGCTGGATTGTCGGGAAGCGCGTTTGTGGAAGGCTTAACGCAAGCATGCGATATTGCCTATTGGCGCTGATGTTGTTTGGTGTTAATGTCTCCGCGCAAGAGGCGGACTCCAGCCGGACGATTCTCTTTTACGGCGACAGCCTGACGGCCGGTTATGGCCTCGATCGCGAGCAGGCCTTTCCGGCGCTAGTGCAGGCGCGCATCGATTCATTAGGTTGGAACTTCGAAGTGTTTAACGCTGGGTTGAGCGGTGAAACTTCGGCGGGGGGGCTGCGCCGTATAGATTGGTTGATGCGGCGGTCGGTTGATGTATTCGTGCTTGAACTCGGGGCAAACGACGGGCTGCGCGGTATTGATCTGAAGAATACCCGCAGCAATCTGCAACAAATTATTGACCGGGTCAAAGCGAAGAATCCCGATATATCTATAGTTGTCGTCGGTATGCAGATGCCGCCGAACCTCGGCGCGGAATATACCGAGGAGTTCCAGGGACTCTTTCCGGGTTTGGCGAAAGAAAATGGTGCGGCATTAGTGCCCTTTCTCTTGGAAGGCGTGGCCGACAGACCCGATTTGAACCTGTCCGACGGCAATCACCCTACGGTCGAGGGCCATCGGATCGTCGCGCAAACGGTCTGGGTGACGCTCGGACCGGTGCTCGAAGCGTTGCGCCGCTAACGGATCCGGGGCGAAGAGTGTAATGCCATTAGCCAACCGAGCGCAGGACTTCGAGCGGCGGGCTAGAATGGATACCCCGGCTCGACAGTGCGCCGACGGCCATTGTCAGCCCGCTGACCAGTAGGAAGGCCAATAGCACCGGCAAGTAGTCGGGCACAAAACCGATCTCAAAAAGAAAATTGCTCAAGCCCCAGACCCCGCCCAGTGATAGCACTAAGCCGGTCGCCGCGGCGAACGATCCCAAAAACATATATTCGAGCACCATGATCTTGATGACTTGGTGACGACTGGCGCCTAGGGTTTTGAGCAGCACGCTTTCCTGGATGCGCTGGTAGCGACTGCTGGTGATCACGCCGATCAGCACGATCAGGCCGACCGCGACGCTGAAAAAGGCCATAAAGCGAATTACCAGAGAGACCTTGCCGAGAATATTGTCGACGGTGCTCAAGATACTGCCGAGATCGATTACCGAGATATTGGGGAAGCGGCGCACCACATCGCGTTGCAGTGCGGCCATCTGTTCGGTGGAATCGGCGCGGGTGACGAGCACATGGAATTGCGGTGCTGGTTCGAGCACGCCGGTGGGGAAGACCACCAGGAAATTCGGCATTACCCGCTGCCAGTCGACGGCGCGCAAGCTGCCGACGACGACGTCGATCGGCACGCCCTGCACGTCGAAGGACAACCCATCGCCGATGCCGACCCCTAGAGATGAGGCGACGCCCTCTTCGAGCGAGACAAAGACGGTGTCGCCGCTACTGTCTCCACGCCATTGGCCGGCAGTGATCGTCTCGGTTTCCGTCAGATGGTCGCGGTAGGTCGAGCGGTATTCGTGGCGCAAGGCCCAATTGCCCCGGCCCCGGCCGCGACCGCGGGTCCGGCTGGTGTCGCGGCGGATGGCGCGGGCGGCCTGGCCTTTGACACTGTGGATCTGCATCGTCACGATGGGGACTTGCTGTAGGAGCGGCAGGCCGGCACCCTCTATTTGCGCGTTTAGCTCTTGCCGCTGATCGGACTGGATATCGAAAAGCACGACATTGGGTTGCTCGTCGGAGCCGACGCTTTTGATGTGGGCCAGCAAGTTGGTTTGTGCGAGAAAGAGCGTGCTTAGCAAGAAGGTGCCCAGCCCCAAACCTAACATTAGCATGGTCGTCTGGTTATTGGGCCGGTAGAGATTGGCCAGACCCTGGCGCCAGATATAGCTCCAGGAGGAAGGAAAGAAGCGCCGGGCGCCATAGGTGATTGAACGGGCGACGAGGCCTAAAAGCGCGAAGGCTATGCCGACCCCGCCGGAAAAACCGAGGGCTAATGACCAACGGCCGGTGAGGCGATAGGCGAAGAGCACGATGGCCAGGGCAATCCCGAGGTAGAGGATCCAACGCAAGGGGCCGGCGTCGGCTGGTTTGGCTTCTTCGAAAGAGGCGCGTAGTGTTAATAGCGGCGAGGTCTTGCGAATAGCCAATAGCGGCAGGGCGGCGAAGAGCAGCGAGATGCCGAGACCGAGGCCGAGACCTTCCAAAAGCGCAAAGACGTTGAAGCTCGGTGTTACTTCGAGCGGCAATACATCGGCGAGGATGCCGGGTAACGAGTAGAGCATCCCGAGGCCCAATAGGGCGCCGACGAGCGAGCCGATAAAACCCATCGCACCCGCCTGGATTAGATAGATCAGGAAGGTTTGCCGGGCGGTGGCGCCGAGGCTACGCAAGATGGCGACGGTGGGCAGCTTCTGTTTTGTATAGGCGTGAATGGCGCTGGCCACACCGACGCCGCCGAGCAGCAGGGCGATAAAACTGCCGAGGTTTAAAAAACGGTAGAGATTGCCCAGGGTGCGGCCCAAGCGCTGTTTGCGGTCGGCGATCGTCTCGATGCGCAGGCGGTTGCCGCGGGTTTGCGGGCGAATGGCCTGTTCGAGGGCTGCGACATCGCGCCCGTCAGTAAAACGGAAAAAGGCGGTGTAGGTGACGCGGCTGCCCTTTTGGATCAGGCGGGTGCCTTCGAGATAGTCCATCGAAATATAGACGCGCGGCTGTATATCGCTGAAGAGCGCGTTTTCGCCGGGGATACGCAGCAGTCGGCCGCCGATGGCAAAGACCGTGTCGCCGATTTTGATCGAGTCGCCGACAGCGGCGCCGAATTGCAGCATCAGCGCTTCGTCGACGAGGGCTTCGGGTTTACTGCGGAAGTTTTGTGCGGCTTGCGCGGGGGCTGTTTTGAGCTCGCCGTAAAAGGGGAAAGGGCCGGTCAGTGCACGGATCTGGGCCAGGCGGGTGTTCTGGCTTTGGGGTAGGTAGACCATTGAGTTAAAACTGATTTGCCGTGCTTGCGTGCCGCCGATCGAATCGATCAACGCCTCGGCGTCTGGTGTGAAGGGCTGGCGGCTTTCGATGGTTATATCGGCGCCCAATAGGCTGGCGGCCTGCTCGTCGATCGCATCTTCAAGCGTTGCGCTGAGGCTGCCCATGCCGACGAGCGCACCGATGCCGATGGTGATCGACGAGGTGAAGAGCAGTAGTTTGCGGCGATGGTTGCGGCTGTCGCGCCAGGCCATTTTTATCAGCCAGGCGGTCATGGCGTGCTATCGTCGGAGGCGATCCGGCCGCCTTGCAGGCGGATGATCCGCCGGGTGAGCCGAGCGAGTTCCAGGTCGTGCGTCACCAGGATCAGGGTCGTGGCTGCTGCTTCGTTGAGTTCGAAAAGCAGGTCCTGGACCCGGCCGCTGGTATCGTCGTCGAGATTGCCCGTGGGTTCGTCGGCGAAGAGAATGGTGGGACGGTTGATAAAGGCGCGGGCGATGGCCACGCGTTGCTGTTCGCCGCCCGAAAGCTGCGCAGGATAGTGATCGAGGCGATCGCCGAGCCCTACGCGTCCGAGTTGGTCGACGGCGCGGGCGCGGACATTCTGCTCTTGGCGCAATTCGAGCGGGACCATCGCGTTTTCGAGGGCACTGAGGGTGGGGATGAGTTGGAAGCTTTGGAAGACAAAACCAACTTTTTCGCTGCGCAGTCGGGCGCGCTGGTCCTCGTCGAGATTGCCTAAGCTGACGCCGCCGAGTGATACCGTGCCCAAACTGGCGCGGTCGAGACCTGCGCACAGACCTAAGAGTGTGGTCTTGCCGCTTCCGGAGGGGCCGACGATGGCGTTAGTGGTGCCCGCTTTGATGGCGAAGCTGACATCATCGAGCACGGTCAGGGCATTCGGTCCGTCACCGTATGTTTTGCTTAAGTGGTTTACGTCTAGGGCAATCGCGTCGCTCATTGGCCCTCCTTTTCGGGCAGGCGTTGTAGGATTTTTAACAGTCGGTCGGGGTAGTCGGTGATCAGGCCGTCGACGCCGAGGTCGATCAGGCGTCGCATGGTATCGGTTTCGTTGATCGTCCAGGCGTGGACTTGCACATTGTGGGCGTGCGCGCGTTCGATAAAACGCCGGCCTACCAAGTCTATGTTGCCCATCCGCAAGGGAAACTGGAAGGCTTGGTGTGTGGGGTGGTAAGCCGCGTCGAGTCGCAGCCAGTACAAGAGCGTGAAGGCGAGGCTCGCGCTTGAAGGAGTCGATGTGGCTACAGTGGGGCACGCGTCCTTGAAGGACTCCAATGGGCCGTTGCGAAAAGAAGCGACAGAGACCTGTTGTTCTAGCTTGAAGCGTTTTACTGTGCGACAGAGCGCCAGGGCCAATGTCTCGGAGTTGTCCTTGATTTCGATTAAGAAGCGAATCTGTGGGAAGGCGGTAAAAACCTCATCCAGGGTGGGTATGGTAATCTGCTTGTCGCGAAAGGGGTAGGTTTTGCCGTCTGGGCTGAAGTGGTAGCCGGCGTCTAATGACTGTAAATCAGCCAAGGACAAGCTGTCGGCGCGGCCGCGGCCGTCGGTGGTGCGGTCGACTTTGCCATCGTGTAGAATAATCAGTGCTCCATCGTTGCTTTGCCGCAGATCCATTTCGAGCACGTCGACGTGCAATTCGACCGAATGTGTAAAAGCGGCCATCGTATTCTCGGGGGCCAGGCCCTTGCCGCCGCGGTGGGCGATGACCAGAACGCGATCGTCCGCGAAATAGGGATGGGGCTTGAGCGGTTGTGCAGTGAGGGCGAAGGCGATAAAGAGTACAGCCGCCAGGCCCAGCAGTGCATAGAGCCCTCTTTTAAGATAATAACGCATAGATTATTCAGGAGTTTCCATCGCTTGGGTATCGTGCGGGAATATACCAAGTCGGCGGATTCGAGCAAGCCCTCAGCGGATGTTATATTTTATATAATCATGCGGATTAGCGAGATAAAAAAAGATATTATTACATACGTTTCATTAGACACACTATCGTTTACAATGATTCCCATGTTTTTTAAAAAGTCACTACACTTCCAAGGTTTTGTTCTAATGGCGAAATCACTTGCGAGTCGATGGTATTGCATCGATGATCGTTGAGCCTTCGACTTATCGGCCGCCCTGGTATTTGCCCGGCCCCGACCTTCAGAGTATTGCACCGCAGATCGCGCGCAATTTGCCGCCGATAGATTATCGCCGCCAGCGAATCGATACGCCCGACGGCGATTTTCTCGACCTGGATTGGGCGGAAGTCGGCGCGGCAAGGCTGGTGATCGTCGCGCACGGGATGGAGGGCCATTCGCGACGGCCCTATATATTGGGCATGGTCGGCGCCTTTAACCGCGCGGGTTGGGACGGGTTGGCGTGGAATATGCGCGGTTGCAGCGAAGAGCCGAACCGCACGCCGGCCTTTTACCACGCTGGTTTGACCGATGACCTCGCGGCAGTGGTCGCCGCCGCGCTCGTTTATAAAAAGTACGGGGCGATCGCGCTCGTCGGATTTAGCTTGGGCGGCAGTCTGAATTTGAAATACTTGGGCGAGCGGGGCCGAGACGCGCCGATTGTGGCTTCGGTCAGCTTTTCCGTGCCGATCGATTTGGCCGACTGCGTGGAGCAGTTGCATCGCCGCCGCAATGCCTTTTATCTCAGCCGTTTTTTGCGCCGCTTCCGCGCCAAAGTGCGCGAAAAAGCGGTGTTGATGCCCGAAGCGATCAGTGCCGAGGGGGTCGAAGATATCCGCGATCTCCGCACTTTTGACCGGCGTTATACGGCGCCACTGCACGGTTTTACGAGCGTGGAGGAATACTGGCAGCAGAATAGCTGTTTGGGATTTTTGCCGGGCATCACTGCGCCGTCGCTTATCGTCAATGGACGTAATGACCCATTTTTGGGGGCGAAATGTTATCCGGTGGAGCAAGTTAAAGGCTTATCGCAGGTCTTTTTGGAAATGCCGGCGGGCGGAGGGCACGTGGTCTTTCCGGCGGGCGGCGGCGCTTGTTGGTCGGAGGCGCGGGCGTTGGAGTTTATTACAGGCGGAGAGGCGGGTGGTCAACGTCGGTAGGGTGGATTATTTGTCCCTTTGGGGTTGCTTTTTATCTTAGCTGTATCTTGCACCGGAACGTCTTATGGTTCTGCATTCTTCCGCATCGTGGTCTATCTCTTTTAAGCTCTGTCTCGTACCTATTGCACGGTCATACGACTGGCCGACGGGGCACCTCATTGTTTTGCACTACATTACCGAAAGGCTCGTGACCGAATACGAGTTGCTGCGGCTTAAGGAGGAGGCCGAGCAGGCCAACGAGACCAAGAGCCATTTCCTCGCCCAGATGAACCACGAGTTGCGCATCCTGCTCTCCGCGATCATGGGCTATGCCGAGCGGAGAAAATTGTGGTTTGATTGCGCTGGCCTTCAATCCGCGCCGCAGACCTGCTGGCGTATCGCGCGCATATAGCCGATGGTATAGGCGGCATTTTTTTGGTCTCCTGGTACGTGGTCGGGCAGCAAGGCTCCAGCAAAACCTGCGTTGTGCAGCCCGGTCATCACACGGTGCATATCGATATACCCGTCGTCTACTAACGTTTCGCGGAATTTGGGCAGTGGTTTGTCGACATTGCGGAAATGAATTTTGAAGAGTTTGCCGCGCGCGCCGAAGTCCTCAATTATCTCATAGACGTCTTTGCCCAATGCCGCACCGCCCTCAGCCCAACTGCCGACGCAGAAACAGAGGCCGAAATTGGCGCTGTCGGCCAGGTCTAAGGCTCGCTGGTAATCCGCGAAACTGCGCACCACCCGACCGACTCCACCTAAGTCGGGCATCGGCGGGTCGTCTGGGTGCAGGCCAATGCGGACCCCTGCATCCTCGGCGACCGGAACGACTTCGCGAATAAACCGGGCCAATGTCGCCCAGACCTCGTCTTCGTCGTAAGATCGGTCGTGGGAAAGGGGCAGGTCCTTGGCGAGTTCAAGGTCGAATTCGCGGGTTGGGATGCCGCGTGTCTGACCGACGGCGGTTTGGTAATAGGGCAGCAATTTTATATTGGCCATGTGCGCATAGGTCGTATAGCCAATGCCTGCTCGTCCCAGATCGCGCAGATAATCTTTGTACTGGGCGATCTTCTCGTCGAAGCCAGGTAGCCCCAGGACCATCGTCGGATCGCAGTGCAAATCCAGGATGCCAATATTCCACAGCAGTATCCCGTGTTGTTCGAGCAAGTGCCGAGTTTCTACCATATAATCGTAGTTGGCGTCTTCGATAGTCGTCCAAATCGAAGCCGCATCGATGCGCATTTCCCGGAAGTAAGCTAGCTCTTCTGACGATGGACGAGGGCTCATGCGCTCGGCGATTTTTATGTTGCTCGTGGCGGGCAACGATTTCATTGCTGATAGAACTCCTCGAAAGTAGGTCGCGAGTGTCTTGTTTGATATTGGGCGACAATAATTATTAGTAACCGTTTTCGAGACTTACTCTCGCAGGCCCTATAAATCTAGATGAAGGCGGTTAATAATTGCCGGACATTCGCGCCGAGGCCACGTAGGTCATAGCCACCCTCTTGGACTAATAAAGTCGGCACGCCGGCAGTGGCGATTCTTGCGCCGATTTGCGCCACGCCTTCTGCTGTTATGGCCCAATCTCCGAGTGGGTCTTCCCGACAGATGTCCAGGCCAGCGGATACGATCAAATACTCGGGGGCGAAGTCTTCGATACAATGTAACGCCTCATCGAGGGTTTCGATATAGGCCTTGTCCCCGGTGTTCGGCGGCAAGGGAAAATTGCGCGTTGTACCCTCTCCAGTCCCTTCGCCTCTTTCATCGGCATATCCCCAATAGAGCGGATATTGATAGGCTGGATCGGCGTGGATGGAGACGAAGAATACTTGGTCCGAGTCGTAAAATATATCCTGGGTGCCGTTGCCGTGGTGGTAGTCGATGTCGAGAAGGGCGACGCGGCCATGCGCGGCGAGTTTTTCGGCGGATAGCGCGGCG
>DQLG01000125.1 GCA_015660315.1 Candidatus Latescibacterota bacterium | reverse complement strand
CTTCACCAACGCTACTCGCCGGATATGCAGATCGAATACCTCCAAGAATTCATTTCTGCGTTGCAATTACACGAATTTATCTTGCTCGGCAACTCACTTGGCGGCGGCCTCGCCCTACGGCTCTACTTGCGCTACCCTGAACTAGCCAAAAGAATACGCGGCCTAGTACTAATCAGCGCGGCCGGCTACCCGCAAAAACTACCCGGCCACATACGCGAACTCGGCGGTTGGCAAGGACGACTGATGACGCGCGGGCCGGTAAGTGCGCTGGCCCGCTGGTCCGGTTTATTGCGCTTTTCGACGCGGCAGACGCTGCTACGCTGTTTCCACGATCACGACAAAATACCCAGCGAACTTATGGACTCCGCTTCCGCCGCGCTCAAAACGAGCGGAATTTCCCGGGCGTATCACCTTTCCGCGCTCAATATGGTGCCCCCGGATATCGCCAATTTCCATCGGCGTTTTACCGAGATCTCCTGTCCAACGCTGATCCTATGGGGCCAACAAGACCGCATCCTTGACCCTGCCTCCGCAGCGCGCTTCGCTAGCGATATCCCCGATTCCGAAATGCATACTTTCCCCGCCTGCGGGCACGCCCCCCATCTCGAATATCCGGACGAAGTCGCTCGACGCATCGAGGCATGGGCGCAGGCGCTGCAATGAAGCAACACCGCAAAAAAAAATCGCGCAAAACAACCCGCTCTATAGCATCGAAATCGGCGGCACAGACCTACAAGGCTTCGACCTCGAAGTCATAGCCAACTGAATATCACATGTCAACGCAACCCGACGATCGTAGTTATGCCAATATTGGCCCCTTGCAAATCCGACGTCGCCTACGGTCAGGCACCCTTGCACTACTGCTCAGCATCGCCCTCGTTGGCCTATTGATCTATTTCCAGGTCTCACCCTGGTGGCGGCTAGGAATTATACCGCTTTGTTGGATCGGCCTGCTAGGCCTTTTGCAAGCTCGCGAAAAAACCTGAGTATTCCTCGCCGCCTCGGGGAGGCGCAACCTGGACACCGGAGAAGAGAATGCCACAGACGCCAGCAAGATTCAACAATTGCGAACACAGGGCCGCAAGGTGCATATACAAACCTTGATCGGTAGCATACTTTTGCTCGCGATAGCACTGATGCTATAATAAAAATCACTGCGGTTCCCAAAGTCTCCTTCGCCTCGTCCGCCCCATAGTTATAGCGGTTATTACCAACACCTATAACTATTGTAAAGCAAGCTCCACCTAATCATTGATCGCCCAAACCGCCCGACTTAGATTAATCACCATGCGTAGACCCAATATCCTTCTGCTCTATACCGACCAGCAACGCTGGGATGCCCTCGGCATCAACGGCAACCCCGATATCCAGACGCCCCATCTGGATCAACTCGCGCGCGAGGGCGTCAACTTCGACCATTACTTCGTGCAGAATCCCGTCTGCATGCCCTCCAGGCTAAGCTTTCTCACCGGCCAGTACCCCTCGACACTCGGCGTCACCCAGATGGGCGTACCCGTACCCGAAGATATTGTGGCTCTACCGCACCTGTTGCGCAATTACGGCTATCATAGCGCCAATATTGGCAAACTACACTTTTTGCCGCACGCCAATCGCGACCACCGCCAACCGCATCCCGCCTATGGTTTCGACCACCTCGAGATCTCCGACGAACCCGGGCCCTATCCCGACGCTTACCGTGCCTGGGTCGCCGCCAAGGCACCGGAAGAATTAGACCATATTAGTCTCGGCTTACCGCCCATGGGCGCCACCTGGCAGAACGCGTTGGGCATCAAAGACGGAATCCAACACCCCGAGGAACGCTTCCCCAAAAAAGCTCTGCCTTTTACCGGCCGTTCGGACCTAACACACACCGCCTTTGTCGCCGAGCAGACCATCGACTATATCGAGCGACAGCAAGACGGTCCCTTCTGCTGTATCTCGGGTTTCTATTCTCCACATTCGCCCTGGGTCGCTCCGCGCGAATTTATCGACCGCTACGACCCTGACACACTGCGCGTACCGACCTTCCCACCCGAGTTGGACGCACGCCGTGGTCCCAACCACTATTCCGACGAGGAATTGCGTCGAGCTCGTGTCGGCTATTACGCCATGGTCAGTGAAGTCGACCACCATGTCGGCCGCATTCTCGCCCGCCTAGACCAACTCGGACTCGCCGAAGATACCATCGTAGCCTTTACCTCAGACCACGGCGAATGGCTCGGCGAACACTTGAAATACGGCAAAGGCTACCCCGGACACGACTGCGTCACCCGCGTGCCGCTGATTCTGCGATGGCCTAAACACATAAACGCGCCGGGGCGCACCGAGTCTGGATTGCTCGAAGCAGTCGACATTGTCCCGACCCTGCTAGAATCCGCAGGCATTCAAATCCCCAGCCACCTGCAGGGTCATTCTTTATATGCGGCCTTGGCGGGGCGAGAAAAGGCGGGCAAAGATTGCGCTATAACGGAAATGCACGGTTGGAAGACCTTGCGCAGTGAACAGTATCGCTATGTCGTAGAAGCCAATGGCCGCGAACAGCTCTATGACCTAGACACTGACCCTATCGCTTATCGCGATCTCTGCAATGATGCCAAATACGCCACAATATTGGCGACAATGCGTCACAAGCTCATAAGCCATCAGCTTATGGGCGAACGGCCACGGCCAAAAACCTGGCCTTACTAAAAATCTATTTCGTCTTGTATTATAGCTCCAACTAACCCACGATGCAGTGTGGATTAGTTGGATGATAAATTTTCTTAAGTCATTGTCCAGCATGATCGATGGAGAAACCCACCTAAGATCTCACAAATATGCCTGCAACTATTGTCTAGTGCAGGCATCTAAAAGATTGAAGCTG
This sequence comes from Candidatus Latescibacterota bacterium, assembly GCA_015660315.1. GTDB lineage: Bacteria > Latescibacterota > UBA2968 > UBA8231 > UBA8231. The sequence continues at coordinate 699 of DQLG01000125.1, read as the reverse complement.
GGACGCCGCGCATCGGCCAAACCCGGCACGGTTTTTGATAGTATATCTACAACAAGCCGAGTATTGGCACACATACTGCCAAAATGCCGTTATTAAACCACGAGGAGCGACAAAATGCCGCTATATCGCCACCCAGAAGCCTTGGGCGGACCCGACGAAATCACCGTGATCGAAGATCGCGAAATGTTTGTCCAGGACAAAGAAACCGGCGCCATCCGGCCCCGGTTCGAGTTTATCGACTCGCATACCATCAAAGCCCACCCACTAATCATCGAAGCTCTTATCGTCGATGCCGAGCGCCTGTGGACGATCGATGAAGTGCTGGCCGGTATCGAGTGAAACAGCCGTTTCGTCAGTTTTTTCCCCCGATCCATTGCTTGAACCATTTCCACGGCACAAGCATGGATACCCGCTGTTGGTACGCCCGGTACTCATCGCCAAAATCGGCGATGAGCTTGCGCTCTTCCAGCATCGTGCCCACCACCAAATAGAGCATTAGTACGGCATTGACCACTAGGTCAGCCATCTGCAGATCCCGCGCCCATAACAAAAGCAGTACCGCCAAATACCACGGGTGTCTTACCACCCGCAATATCCCCCGGGTATCGACCTTTCCCCCCACTGCAATCCCGCGACCATCGATACCCCACATCTGCGCCCAACCAAGAAACTGCCGCATGTCGTAGCGCCGCAAACCCG
>DQLG01000558.1 GCA_015660315.1 Candidatus Latescibacterota bacterium | reverse complement strand
TAGAGTGCCCTATTTCGATCAGGGCTGTCCTTGCGGACTCCAACGCGAGGGTGGTGCCGGCGCTGGCTTGACCGTGCCTGAAACCTCGTCCCGTCACCGGTGCCGCCGTATGCAGCCCCCTGCAGCGGCCTGAGCGCAACTAGGCGTTATTCCTCACCCCCCGGATGATTCTCCGAAACTGGGGGTCGTGCGTTCGAATCGCACCCGGGTCACCATTCTTTCGTGGAGTTACGGGATTGGGGCAGAGCCCCGATTTTCGTTGGGGCCGCCAAAGTCCGCGAACGAGAGGTCGGTTCCCTCTTGGGGCAGCATGTGGGAGTACTGCCGGAGCGTCGCCGGGAGGCGCGCCGACGCGGCCAAGCCGCTGGAAGCGAGTTTACACCGGTGCTCCGACGGTTCACAATGGCGGTGGCCGATACCAGATCGCTGAACTGATCGCCCGTTCCTGAATGCTCGTCGGCTGCATCGGAGTCGTACCAAGCTTCACCGCATCATAAGTTGACCACCTCGGCGTGGGAATCTCCAGCAACCGAGCGTAGTAAAGCGTCTGCAGGGCAGGGTCGAACTCCGCGTCCGTCCAATGGACATTAATGAGCGAGCTTCCAATTGAGTTTTGATAGCTGGCCGTAGCCACATCCACCGTATTGCCCACCGGTGGCAACTTGTTCGTTGTCGAGTCGACAGTTCTTCCATCAGCGGCGGAGACATCGATTACTTGCTCATGACTCTTGCCTTCTAGATCAACCCAGGCTTTTACTATTTGCACGCGATCGAGGTTGGCACCGAGAGGGTCCTTTGCCGCCATAATGATAAAGGATGGTTTCTGATCACTAGTAACGGCGCTCAACACCCCGCCCATTGGCACACCGCCGGCGTAGGCCTGCTCAATCACATCGGCGCTGCCCAGCAGTGCGGGCGCATAATCCCAACCCGCAAAAAATCGCAAGTTCAGCCTGGGCCCTGAAGTGGCATAGGTTTCCTTACGTTGCAGTGCATCAAAAATTGATTCCCGAGTGTTTTCCTGTGCCCACACCGCCGCCAAGCCGCCTGACCCCCAGTGAACAACCGGATTTATGCCCTCGGGCAACAACGTCGCCTCATCGGTGCGTAGGCCCGCGCTGCCGTCGAGCATCGGCAACTTGCCCGTGTAGTTGTCTTCATCGGATGGAGAGCTGGCGTTATGGCTATCACTGGAACCGATGACGCCAAAATCGAAGGGATTAAAACCTTCGCCATGGTCTAATTCCATCCCCACACGCAGAGCGTCCCGCGCATAACTCCCCTTGGTCGTCTCCAGCGTGGTTTCGCCTATAAACAAAGACTCACCAATCACCTCAAAACCGGCAAACTCGTCTTCGCTCGACAACAGGGGATGGGTTTCCGAGGCGCCTTTAATTTGCAGGATCTCACTGATCGGTTCATAGCGACTGCGCATCGCGGCGTAGTCGTCGGTAAAGGGGTTTCCCTCGGAGTCCTTCGGCGCATACATATTGCCACCGCTGAAATTCGCATTGTGAGGGATCGCCATGGCCACCTTGCCTTGCTCGCCCTGCTCCTTTAGAAACTGCCATAAATCTTCCGGGCGATTGCTATCGATCGAACTGAAGGGAATCTCGGAGACTTGGTTACTTCTGAATATGACGTTCCGGTGCATGTGGGCAGTGATACTACCTGCATCGCCAGACCACTCGTAACCAATGAAACTGGTAAAGATGCCAGGCCGGTTGTGATCCTCTGCGGCCTTGATCGTAGCCTGCCAGGCGTCGAGGTTAACCAGTCTATCTGGAGGAACGCCGCCCGGGCTAAAACCATTCTCGCGAATCTGCAGGCTTGTTTCTAGCCACGCTAAGGTGACTTCGAGCAGACTACCGTTGCGCAGCAATTCATTGAGGGGTTGCTGCGTCGTGGGCACATCCAAATTGGCCAACCTGGCCTGACCCAAATACTCCGCATGATCTGTTACAGCCGCAAAATCCAGTGGCCTCGAAATCCGGATCGGATACCCCGCGCCGTGTGAGATCACTTCCCCCTTCGCAAATCGATACACATCGTTAGGCTCACTGCGCACTCCCATCACATAAGCGTCGGTAGAAAACCCAGTATGAATATGCAAATCCCCAAACAACACCTGCCGCTGCTCCACAAAGGGCGCGACAGGTTTGTTGGCAAAGGACACTGCCTGTGGCTTGAGGGATGGTGGGGACAAAGAAGGATCATCGAGCTTGGAAGAGGCGGCCAATCCCAGCACAACAATGACTGCGAGAAGGGAAAGCGTTAAGTAGCGGACAATCTTCATCAGTTTCTCTACTTATGAGTGCTTTGTATCGATAGGCTAAGAAGTTTCTACTTCAACTCTAGCAGGTGGAGCGATTCAGATAAGGAGGGCAAACAGAAGATGAGGGCCTTTGAAATTCCTATCCGCTTCGCGCACAGTCCGCCGGGAGGTACACTGTTTTTACGTCCCTTCTCGTGATTCGCCACGCCGAGTCGCCGTGGTCTCCGGACCAAATGCGCTCCTTATCGGTCTCGGGCCGCGCTGCTGCGGAGGAGTTAGTCGAGCATCTTGCCGCCCTCGGCCTCTCCGCCATCTATTCGAGCCCCTACCGTCGAGCGATCGAGACGGTTCAGCCACTTGCGACCTACCTGGATCTTCCAATCCACGAGGTCGAGGACCTTCGCGAGCGAACCCTCGGTTCCATTTCTGACACGCCCTTCGAGCAGGCCGTCGCCACCACATTTGCAGACTTCGACTTCCTATTCCCAGGAGGAGAGTCGAGTCGTGACGCACAGCAGCGCGCGGTACGAGCGATTGAGCACATCATGGAAGCGCACCCGAACGGCCGAGTTGCCATCGCAACCCATGGGAATTTGATGTCTCTCTATCTCAATGCGCTTTTCGGTGAGGTTGGCTTTGAGTTCTGGTGCTCCCTTACTTTTCCAGACGTTTTTCAGATCTTTCCGGTCACTTCAGACAAGTGGAAATTTGAGCGCGTTGCCGGGGGTGCCGTCTAGTGCCGTCTGCCGCTCTATGCGGCTCCCTGCATGTCCTCGCAGTGCCCCTCAGCGTAAGTACGCGTCATTGCTTGCGCTTGGATCGTCTTCCCAAGCTGAGGGTCGCCGGTTCGCGGCGACGCAGTCGCGAGCGCTTGGCCAGCTTGGCTGGCCCGCGATCCCGGTCTCGCGCTCCAATTTTTCCCAATGCCCTCGGTCATTTAGACCGGTGGCGTTTTTGTTGGGGGAGGTGCCGAGATCGCTCGGAGCCGGATAGAGCCGTTTGGAGCGG
>DQLG01000848.1 GCA_015660315.1 Candidatus Latescibacterota bacterium | reverse complement strand
GAGTGGGATTTAGCACTTCACAGCATTTTTCGCGCGTCTTTCGCAAGCACACGGATCTGTCTCCGGCCCGCTACCGGCTACAAGAACGGGTACAGAAAACACAAACTGTAAAAAGTTGACCGGGCCGCGGAATCAGATACAGGTTTTGTTTCTAGACCCATTATTCCCCTTGTGCACTTGGGAAATATTACGCACTTTCAAAATAGCTAAATTGACCACCTCCAGCATGAATAAAATCGATGGCCAAGGGTCTGGAATAAGGCGGTGTGGGGAGGTAGTTTTTGGCAATTTATACAAAAGGCCGCTCCGGTAATCCGGAGCGGCCTTTTGCGTTGCTGTTATCTTAGAATATCTGACTAGTGGTCATGTCCCCCGGGTCCGTGCACATGACCGTGCGATAACTCTTCGGCAGAGGCGTCTCTAACTTCGAGAATCTCGACCTCGAAATGCAGGGCCTTGCCAGCGAGCGGGTGATTGGTATCGAGGGTGATATTCTCACCGTCAACGGCGACGACGGTAACGATCTGATGTCCTTCGTCGTCGTCCTGGGCTTCAAATTGCATGTCGACCTTAATTTCGACGCTGTCGTCGAATTGATTGCGGGTGACGGTTTGCACACCTTCTTCATCCCGCTTTCCGTAACCTTGTTCGGGCGCTACGTCAACGGCGACTTTGTCTCCTTTTCCACGTCCTTCAAGGGCCGTTTCTAGACCGGGGATAAGTTGGCCGGTGCCGTGAATATAGGCCAGTGGACCACCCTCTTCCGATCGATCGATGAGTTGGCCCTGGCTGTCGACTACCTCGTAGTTCATGGTAACGACTTTTTGCTCCGAGATCTGCATGTAATGCTCCGCGTAAAAGGTTTTGTCCCAAGTTTAGTAGGACCCGCTCCCAGGGTCAAGGACTTTCTAAGGCGATAATAAGTGAACGATTTACACTACTACTACGCAGCTGCTCCGAAGGGTGTTGGTGACTTACTGACGGCCGAACTAAACGAGATAGGCGCGCAAAATGTGCGTCAGCAGGGGACGGGGGTTTCTTTTGCCGGGCCCCTCGAAGTCGGATATAGAGCTTGTTTGTGGTCGCGGCTAGCTAGTCGGATTCTGCTGCGCATCGGTGAGTTTCCCGCTCCGACGGCTGAGGCGCTTTACGAGGGCGTGCAGCAGATCGATTGGCAAGAACACCTTGACCCGGAGGGTACTTTGGCGATTGGCTTCGTCGGCTCTAGCCGCGATATACGCAATAGCCATTTTGGTGCGCTTAAGGTCAAGGACGCGATCGTTGATCAATTCCGCACGGCATGCGGGCTGCGGCCGTCGATTGATCTACAGCGCCCCGATTTGCGTGTTCATACGAGACTGGATCGCGACCGGGTTCAGCTTAGCCTCGACCTGGCCGGTCAGAGTTTGCACCGTCGTGGTTATCGCAGCGAAACTGGACCGGCCCCGCTAAAGGAGAATCTCGCGGCGGCCATTCTCCTGCGCGCTGGCTGGCCAAGTGTCGCCGCTGCGGGCGGGACGCTGATGGACCCGATGTGTGGCACCGGAACACTGCCGATCGAAGCGGCGTGGATTGCCGGCGATTGTGCCCCGGGTCTGTTGCGCGACTATTTTGGTTTTAGCGGTTGGCAAGGGCACGTGCCCAAAATATGGGGCAGGTTACGCGAAGAGGCGCTCGCTCGCCGGGAAGAGGGCATGGCCAAATTGCCCGAGATCATCGGTTGTGATATGAACCCGCGGGCTGTACAACAGGCCAAGGCGCATGCCGAGCGGGCCGGTTTGCAGCAAGCCGTGCGCTTTGAACAACGGGCGATCTCTAAGACTCCCAAGCTCTCTAATCCCGCGGGACTGGTCGTCGTCAACCCGCCCTATGGCCAACGGCTGGGCGAAATCACAGAGTTGGGCGGTCTCTATGCGGAATTGGGCCAAGTGCTCAAGCGGAATTTCCAAGGGTGGAAAGCGGCTGTCTTCACCGGCAACCCGCAACTTGGACACGCTCTAGGTCTAAGGGCCCTGCTCGACAATAAGCTCTATAATGGTCCAATTGAATGTCGGCTGTTGCGTTTCGAGGTTGAAGAAGGGTATTTCACCCCGGACCGAATAAATCCTCCTCCTATTGAGAATGCCACCGCAAAGGCGAAGGTTGCGGATAGTGATTCGTCTGGTACTGAGATGTTGGCCAATAGATTGCGCAAGAATCGCCGCATTCTCGGTCGTTGGGCCCGGCGTGCAAACATCGCTTGCTATCGACTCTACGATGCGGACTTACCCGAGTACGCGCTGGCAGTTGACTTGTATCAGGGCGAGCAATTGTGGGTGCACGTGCAAGAATACCAAGCGCCACGCAGTATCGACCAGGACAAAGCTCGTCATCGTCGCGAAGAAGCGCTCGTGACCATAGCTGATGTGCTCGAAATTCCCCCCGAGCAAGTCTTTCTAAAGGTCCGGCATCGGCAAAAAGGTCATTCGCAATACGAGAAGATAGAACAAGGCGGTGCTTTTTGCGAGGTGCGCGAAGGCCCTTGTCGTTTGTTGGTTAACTTCGCCAATTACCTGGATACCGGTCTCTTCCTGGATCACCGCCTCACCCGAGAGTTGGTGGCAAAATTGGCGCAGGGTCGCAGTCTTTTAAACTTATTTGCCTATACGGGCGTGGCTACAGTCCGCGCAGCGATGGAGGGGGCCGCATCTACGACCAGCGTTGATATGTCGCAAACCTATCTCGACTGGGCGCAGCGCAACCTCGAACTCAACGACTTGCACGGCCACGAGTTGGTGCGGGCGGATTGCCTGGAGTGGTTGGCGCGCAAACAAGGAGCGCGCTACGGGGTGATTTTTCTCGACCCGCCGACCTTTTCTAACTCCAAGAAAATGGACCAGGATTTTGATGTTCAACGCGATCACGTCGAGTTGATCAAACGAGCGGTCGCACTATTAGAGGAAGACGGCGTATTGATCTTCTCCAATAACTACCGTCGCTTCTTAATGGATAAAGATCGCCTGACGGGGCTGAATCTGGAAGACATCACTCGGCAAACGATCCCGAACGATTTCGAACGCCGCCCGAAAATTCACAATTGCTGGAAGATTACTAGGATGTCGTCGTGAGAATCACCGAAGTAAAAGCTATCTATCCCCGCTATCGAGTTTTACCGGCCGCTTGGCGCCAGCATTTCTGGCAAATTGCCGTGCGTATCGACACCGATGCCGGGGTCAGTGGATGGGGTTATGGCGGGGGCGGTGTGGCCGCCGTGGATGTGGTCAACCTCCACTTGCGTGAATTGCTCGTCGGGCGCACCTTGGGCAGTATTGAAGATATCGCCGATCTGTGGGACGCGCAGTATCAGGCCAGCTTGCCCTATGGTCGCAGCGGCATCGCGATTATGGCGATTAGCGGCGTAGACTTAGCGCTGTGGGACGTGCTGGGTCGGGCGGAAGGTCAGCGCGTTTGCGATCTGTTGGGAGGGCAACGGCGAAATACGGTCCGCGCCTATGCTACCGGGCCGGATTCTTCGTGGTATCGCGACTTAGGTTTTGACGCGCATAAGTCTTCGCAGACCCGGCAGGCTAGCGAAGAGGCCGATACGGAGCGCATACTCGAATGGGCCGACGCCGCGCGGCAGACATTGGGTGACGAGGCGCTGTTAATGATCGACGCCTATATGTCATGGACGCCCGAATTTGCGCTAAGCCTAACACGGCAACTTTCGCAGCACAATATATATTGGTTTGAAGACGTATTGCTGCCCGATGACCTGGACGGTCTTGCGGCGTTGCGCCCGCGAATCCAGCCCGTGTTATTGGCGGGTGGCGAACACGAATTTACCGCGCGCGATTTCACCCATATTGCTCGGGCCCACGCGTTGGATCTGTGGCAGCCGGATATTACTTGGTGCGGAGGGTTGACCGCTGCGCTGCGTATTGCCGAGCTAGCCCAGCAATACAATGTCCCCCTAGTGCCGCATCGCGGTGGCGAGATCTGGGGATTGCACTTTTTGGCGGCGGGTTATGGCGAGGATCTAGCGGAAAAAGTCATGGGCAAACGCGGGGCAAAACGCGATGAATTATGGTTTGGCGAGCCCGCATCCCAAGACGGTTGCCTGATCTTGCCGGAGGGGCCGGGTTTTGGTGTTGAAATAAATGAGGAACTGCTGTAAGCACAAAAGGGAAGATACATGGCTAAAAAGAAATATCGCGTTGGCGTGGTTGGTGGTGCCGGTACTTGGGGGCGCCGCTATTTGGGTGCGTTTGCCGAGCGGGAAGATTGCGAAGTGATTCTCGTGGATCGAGCAGGGGATAGGGCTCGCCAATTCGCTGAGCATTTTGGCGTTGAGACCGTATTGGATAATCTGGATGACTTGCTCACGGATAAAGTCCCCGACGTTGTTTCGACGATTTTGCCCGTGAGCCAGACCCACGGTGCGGTACTCGCCTGTGCCGAGGCTGGGGTTAAAGCGATCTCCTGCGAAAAGCCAATGGCCGTCGAACTGAGCCACGCCGATGAGATGGTGGATCTCTGCCGTGAAAAAGGGGCGGCCTTTGCTTGTGGTACGGCCTATTGGGAAGTGCCGCAGTTAATCGAGACGGCCGAGTGGATTGCCCAAGGGCATATCGGTGCATTGCAGCGGGCGGCCATACCTGGTGGATTGCCCAAGGAGTTGAGCGGGGCCGGTTGCGTACAGCTGACTCAAATGCGTCTAGTGACTGGGATGGAGGTGGAGTGGGTCGAAGGTTGGGTTTTGCCGCCCGAAGGTGGCTGGACCTTACCCGAGGGGGCGGCTGAACACGAGATCGACTGCCCGGCCTATGGTCGTTTGGGTCTTTCGGGCGGGATTGTCTGCGAGATTCCAGCACCCCGTGCGGAAGCAGATATCAGTTGCCGAGTTTGGGTCGAGGGCGAGCAGGGTCAGGCGTGGATCAACGCGCCAATGCCCACGTTAATCGGTGGCAAGGGGTCGGAGTCGACGCCGGTCTATCCCGATTTTTTTACAGGTGAGCGACGGGGGCCTTTTAAGTCGATTGCCGCACAGCTCGTACAGGCGAGTGAGACGGGAGGGGAGGTCTTGTGCAGCGGGCACGATTACCGACAGGCACTGGAGATCGCGTTGGCGTTGAAATTGTCGGCGCGCAACGGACACAAGCGCGTGTACTTGCCCTTGCCGGATCGATCGCTGCGGATTTATCCGCATATATACCGATTGCAGGGAGGGGATATTGCAGGGTGGGAGAGTATCGGGTATACCGGGCCTCCGGAGGTGGAAGGGAAGCCGAAGCGGTAGATCTAAGTTCCTATGACGGCAAAAAACAGAGAAGGCCAGTACGGCTCCCGCCCGCGTCGGGCATTGTTTTTTTGTTTGGGATGTTTGTTGGTCGGCTTGGGGGCGGTCGGGATGATATTGCCGTTGATTCCGACGACGCCGTTTTTGCTACTGGCGGCGGCTTGTTATGCGCGTTCTTCCAAACGTTTTTACGATTGGCTATTAGCCAATCGAATATTCGGCCCGACGATTTGGCATTGGCAAGAATCTGGTAGCGTGGCGCTCAGGACTAAGGTCGTAGCCATAACACTGCTCGTGCTAACGTTGGGTTCGTCGGTGGTTTTTTTTGTGCCGCTGTGGCCGGTGAAAATCTTATTGGTGGCGATTGGGGTTTGGGTGATTTATTTCTTGGTACGGTTGCCGATGGTGCCTTCTCTGCCAAAACCACCCATAAATAGAGATAGCGTTTAGCGAAGAGGCCGCGCAAGATTCAGGCTGAAGCGTTGTAATTGGTCTGTAAACTGTTTTTCCAATTCAAAACCCGCCGCTTCGAGCAGGCCGGGAATGTTTTCGATCCGGTACTTATGCGAGTTTTCGGTGTGGGTGTGCTCGCCTGCGACGAAGGCAATATCTAGCTGTAAATTATCGATGTTTACAGTCTGTGCCGAGAGACTGAGTAGATGCATTTCTATTCGTCCTCGGTCTTCGTCATATAGGGCGCGGTGTGCAAAACCTGACATATCAAAGTTGCCGCCTAACTCGCGGTTGATTCGGTCGAGTAGGTTGAGGTTAAAGGCGGCGGTTACGCCTTGTGCATCGTCGTAGGCTCGCTCGAGCACCTGACGGTCTTTATGTAGATCCATGCCGATCAGCAGACGGTCGGCCTCACCGCTGAGCGAGTTAGCTACTTCGCGTAGAAACGGGATCGCTTCTTCGGGCTGAAAATTGCCTACGGAGGAGCCGAGCCAGAGAGCTAGTCGGGGGCCTGATATTTTGTGCTGCAAATGCGCCAAACCTACCTCGTAAGGCGCGGCCACGCCGAGAACTTCCAAGTTCTTATAGGTTGCCAATAACTCGAGCGCGCTCTCTTCCAATGCGCTCTGAGAAATATCTATCGGCGCAAAAAGCAGGTTGGGCTGGTGCGCGAGCAATGCCTCGATGATCAGTTGGGTCTTAATCGCGCTGCCGCTGCCCAACTCGATCAAGGAGACCGGTTCGTCAAAGAGTGAGGCAATCTCTGTGGCGTGGGCGGTGATGATTTCTGTTTCTGTGCGTGTGAGATAGTATTCGGGCAACTGACAGATGGTTTCAAAAAGCTCGGAGCCGCGTTGGTTGTAGAAATGGCGGCAAGGCAGGGTTTTGGGCATGGCGAGCAGACCTTGGCTGACGTCGCTGGCAAAGTTGTCGAGCGCGAACTGAACCTCTGTTTCGATCAGTGTAAAGCGATTGGTGTCACGCGTGGTCATGACAGATCCTCCGCCAGGCGGATACCAGTGAACTGCCAGCGCTTGTCGGTTTTGAAGAAGTTGCGGTAGGTCGGGCGGATGTGGTCGCGCGAAGTCGCGCAGGAGCCACCGCGCAAGACCATCTGGTTGATCATGAACTTGCCATTGTACTCGCCCAAGGGGCCGGCGATCCGGCGATAGCCCGGATAGGGCAAATATGCGCTGCCGGTCCACTCCCAGACGTCGCCCATCAGTTGATGCAGTCCACCCTGCGCCGCGCCGGGCGGGCCTGGGTGCAGTCTGTCGTCGTCGAAGAAGCAACCATCTGCGGGATCGGCACCGACCTGCTGGGCCGCCATCTCCCATTCGATCTCGGTAGGCAGGCGCTTGCCCGCCCATTGCGCAAAGGCCTCCGCTTCGTAATACGAGATGTGGGTGACCGGGGCTTGCAGATCCAACGGGCGCAGGCCGCCCAAGGTGAACTCGCAATACTCGCCTTCGTTTTCTATCCAGTAGAGCGGCGCCTGCCAGCCCTCATCGTTTATCGCCTTCCAACCGTCTTCGAGCCAATGGCGAAAATCGCGATAGGCCCCGTCGCGGATAAACTCGAGATACTCGCCATTGCTCACCAGGCGATTGTGCAGGAGATAGGGGGCGGTATAGGCCTGGTGCGGAGGGCCTTCGTTGTCGTAGGCGAAACCCGTGCCCTGCCAGCCGATCTGCTGCAAACCACCGGCGAAATCGACGAAGCGATCGGATAACTCGATCGGTTTTGCGGATTTACCTATGGCAAGGTCTTGGCGATAAGCGGGTTTTTCGGGGTTGCAAGCAAGAATATACTTGAGGTCGGTGACGAGAAGTTCTTGGTGTTGTTGCTCGTGGTTGAGGGCCAAGACCAATAAATGCGCAAAGTCGGCCCATCCCGCCTCCTCGACATCTTCGATGAGTTGCGTCATCTGTTCGTCGATATAGGCGCGATAGGTGAAAATTTCTTTGACGGTCGGACGCGATAGCGTGCCGCGCAGAGGGCGTTCGATACGGGCACCGAAAGAATCGTAATAGGAGTTGAGGACGAATTTGTAATGCGGGTTAAAAAATGTATAGCCGGGAATTCGCTCGTCGAGAAATACGGCTTCGTAGAACCAACTGGTATGGCCGAGGTGCCATTTGGGTGGACTGATATCGGCGATGGGCTGGGGTACGCAGTCTTCGAGGGCGAGGGGGCGGCAGATGTTTTCGCTAAGGCGCCGTACTCGTTGGTAGTAGGCGTTGAGTTCGCTACGGTGCACGTGTTCTCCCGGATGAGAAGGGTGGGGCTTGGGTCTTGAGTGTGGTGAGCTTATGTGACTTAGTCAAGGGTCTATGATCGCTTGTAGAAGGGGTGTTTGTTATATTGCGTTCGGGGTAATCCCCGTCGCTCATCCACGCATCGCTGAACATTCCTGGTCTGCTCTGAAGGGGATTACAAATTCAATAATCATAGAAGGAGTTGCAAGATATGGCCTCCTCCACGCGAAGCTTTAATATAATGGTGAATGCTAAAATAAAAACCAACGCAGATGCTCGAGCTTAGAGGTGTCGCGAAAAAGTTCGGCGGATTGCCTGCTTTACAGCCAACGGACCTAGAGGTCACGGCTGGGCGGACGACTGTGTTGATCGGGCCGAGTGGGTGCGGTAAGTCGACCTTGTTGCGGTTGATGATCGGGTTGATCGAGCCGGATGCCGGGTCGGTGCGTTTTGGGGGAGAGGCGTTTGCGCCAGAGAATGTTTTGGCGTTGCGGCGGCGGATGGGGTATGTGATTCAGGACGGGGGGCTTTTCCCGCATTTGACGGCGCGGGAAAACGTGGTATTGATGGTGGGGCATTTGGGATGGGATGCACAACGTATCGCGGCGCGATTGGCCGAGTTAGTGGAGTTGACGCACTTTCCCGAGGACGGGTTAGAGCGCTATCCGGTACAATTGTCGGGTGGGCAAAGACAGCGAGTGAGTTTGATGCGGGCTTTGATGTTGGATCCGGCGTTGCTTTTGCTCGACGAACCGTTAGGGGCGCTCGATCCGATGGTCCGTGCGGAATTGCAGAGCGAATTGCGACGGATCTTTCGCGCTTTGGGTAAGGGTGTAGTGTTGGTTACGCACGATATGGGGGAGGCGGGGTTCTTTGGCGATGAGATTGTCTTAATGCGCGAAGGACGCATCGTACAACAGGGGGAATTTGCGGATTTCCTGCAACGGCCAGCTGAGCCTTTCGTGACGGAGTTCGTCAATGCGCAGCGCAGTCCACTAGAAGGAAGAGAAGACGCATGAAGTGGATCGGATGGTGTTTGTTGTGGCTGTGTATCGCCGGACGTGTTGGCGCCGAAGGGCCGAGCGTTGAGGTGGGTTCGAAAAAGTTTACCGAATCGGTGGTGGTGGGTGAGCTCTTGGCGCACCTAGCCAGCAGCAGCGGAGCGGAGGTCGCGCACCATAAGGAGATGGGCGGTACGCGCATCTTGTGGAATGCGTTACTCAGCGGCGATATCGACATCTATCCCGAGTATACAGGGACGATTACGCAAGAGATCCTCGCAGGAAAGGGCATTGCGGGGCTGCCGCAGATCCGCCAAGCGTTGGCAGAGCAAGGGATAGGGATGAGTTTGCCGCTCGGTTTTAACAATACCTACGCCATCGGCATCAAAGAGGAGTTAGCCGTGCGGCTGGACATCGCGAAGATATCCGATCTCGCCCGCCATCCTGAGCTAAGGTTCGGTTTTGGCAACGAGTTTATGGAACGCGGCGACGGCTGGCCCGGGTTGCGCGATCGCTACGGTCTGCCACAGCGGGAAGTCCGCGGTTTGGACCACGACCTAGCCTATCGAGGTTTGCAAGGCGGCGATATCGACGCGATGGATCTCTACTCGACCGACGCCGAGATCAAACACTACAACCTTCGCGCCTTGGTCGACGATCAGGGTTATTTTCCCGAATATTTAGTACTGCTTCTCTATCGCCAAGATCTCAACGACCGTGCTCCGCAAGCTTTGGCCGCGATGCATAAACTGGAGGGCCAGATCCCCGAGGCCGAGATGGTGGCGATGAATGCCCGGGCCAAGCTGGACAAGGTACCCGCCACCCAGGTCGCCGGTGATTTTTTGCGGACCCGTCTCGGGATAGGGGTACAAGTGCGGCACGAGGGTCTGCTATATCGTCTATGGCAGCGGACTGGCGAACACTTGTTGTTAGTGGGCATCTCTCTTTTTGCGGCGATGCTGGTCGCGGTGCCTTTGGGTGTGCTGGCTGCGCGTAGGCCGCGTTTGGGGCAGGCGCTCTTGGGTGTGGTGGGTATTGTGCAGACCATTCCCGCCCTGGCGCTCTTAGTTGTGATGATCCCCTTTTTGGGCATCGGCGTACCTTCGGCGCTTGCCGCACTTTTCCTTTATAGCTTGTTACCGATAGTGCGCAATACCTATACCGGCTTGAGCGATATAGCGTTGCCGATCCGCGAATCGGCAGCAGCCTTGGGTTTGCCGCCAGGGGCACGGCTGCGACTGATCGAGATGCCGTTGGCCGCCCGTTCGATCCTGGGTGGCATAAAGACGGCGGCGGTGATCAATGTTGGTTTTGCCACTTTGGGCGCATTGATCGCGGCCGGAGGCTATGGGCAGCCAATTCTCACCGGTATTCGTCTAGATGATCTGGGGCTAATTCTCGAAGGTGCTATTCCCGCGGCGGTGTTGGCGTTGTTGATGCAGGGGTTTTTTGAACTGGTGGAGCGGGCCATAGTGCCCAAGGGGTTGCGGCTTGAGCCGGAGAGGGATGCGGCATAAAAAGTGATGCAGCGGTTGACGGTGGGGTTGGGGATCTTCCTCTACGTCATGCACGCATCGCTTTGCGATACGGCCCATCCCTGGGCATCTAAACCGCTATGGGAAAATCCCCAACCCCACCTCCGAGGCTTGGAGATATTGTATCTTTAATTAAGCGATCAGCTAAAAATAAATAAGAGAAAAGAGGAGTTTGTAATGAGTAATAATGGTAGTCGTCCCCTAATTGGCATCACCGTCGGCGACCCGGCAGGTGTTGGTCCCGAGATTGTGATCAAGGCCTTGCAGGATGGGGGTGTGCGGGAACAAGTGCGGTCGGTGGTGTATGCGGATCGGGCTTGTTTGCAGCAGGCGGTGGAGATGTTGGGGCTGGAGATGGAGTTGAACGAGGTAGCGTCACCTGCAGATGGCAAGGATGAGGCGGGGGTAGTGGATTTTATTGAGGTGGGGTCATTGGCGGGGCCCATTGCTTACGGGCAGATCTCGGCCGAGGGTGGACAGGCCGGTTATGCCTATTTAGATCGCGCGATCGACGCGGCACTGGCCGGGGAGGTCGTTGGGTTGGCGACGGCACCGCTTAATAAAGAGTCGCTACAGGCGGGCAAGGTGCCTTTTATCGATCATACGGCAGTGCTCAAAAGTCGCGCCGCGCACCGCGAGGCGATGACGCTCTTTGTCGTGCGTGGCCTGCGGATATTTTTTCTGACGCGCCATATCTCTTTTCGCGAGATCGCCGACGCGATCACCGGCGAGGGGATTTTAGAGGCGCTGCCGCTTTGCGAACTCTATTTGCGACAGTTGGGCCTTGACGAGCCCCTTGTCGCCGTCGCCGCGCTCAACCCCCACGGCGGGGAACAGGGTTTGTTCGGCACCGATGAGATGGATGTGATCGGTCCGGCGGTAACTGAGGCCAAGACTCGTGGGTGGAAAGTGGCTGGTCCAGTACCGGCCGACTCGGTATTTAACCAGTGTTATGAGGGTCGTTATGATGGCGTACTTTCGCTATACCACGACCAAGGGCATATTGCCGCAAAGACTTTAGACTTCCACGGCACGGTTAGCTTGACCATGGGACTAAAGTTTTTGCGTACTTCGGTTGACCACGGCACGGCCTTTGATATCGCCGGTCAGGGGATCGCCGATGCGCGCGGGATGGTTGAGGCGCTACTTGCTGCCGGCCAATATTCCGCCTCGGTGCGCGAAGGCTTGGATTTGGCACCTGTGGTCTGAGCACTTTCAATACCTTTCAATTTTCACCAATGGGGAGCGCGACAACAACGCGCTCCCCATTTTTATTTGTACACCCTAGAAAAATCTAAAGCATTCTTTGGCTTTGCAACGGTTCTAAGCGCACAACGACACTAAGTCCCATTTTTTGTCCCTAAGTCTTGTTCCGAGAACCACCCGCTCGCTTGCGTCTTCTTTCCTCATTAAATACCTTGGAGAATCTATTTTGGAGGCGCCATGGCAGAGGAATGCACCGACGACCGCATTCCGCAGGAACAAGCCGCAGAAATACTCGACAGCGTCATACGGTTTCGCAAAAATTACGACCAGTTTGAAAAACCGGACGACGTCAACGCATTAGTACGCCTATTCCCGAGTGTGCAGCTGAGCGAAGGGTATATTCTCGATTACGAGCAGGTTCAAGAAGGCGAAGTCGTCACCCGGATCCGGCCTTTTGCCCGTAAGAAGGATGGCGAAGAAGGAGAACCGCTGCTGCTCGATTTCTTGTCGCCGGATATGGAGGGACTCACCGACCAGGATGTCGAGACTCTCTACCAATTTCTGATCTACGAAAAGACGCCCCGCGGTCTATTTGAGTATGCCTTATTTGTACTGGAGCTGTGGTCAACGCGCGCTAGTTGGCACGAGGCTGAATGGTTGGCTTCGACGCCGGTCTTTACGCAACAGCACTTTGAAGAAGTGGTAGGCCAGGCGAGAAAAGTGGAGCAGCTAAAACTGCCTGGCTGGTACGGCCCCGAAGCCGAGGTGTTAGATGAAGGGGGCAAAGTGCGTTTCCTTGTGCATACGCCGATGGGTTGGGAGCGGATCTATTATCTCGACATCACCATTGCCGCGGATGGCCGCGTAGATCAACAGGCTGGTCAGATCGTCGCCGATTTGGGCCAGGGCGAAATTTTCTAGCGGCTATGTCGTCAATTTCGATCGCGGGCGCGATGCCTGTTGCGCCTCTTCGTTTTGTGGGTTTAGCTCGGGGCTGCGGCGCTGCGCCTGCGTTTTTTCTCTCGCCTTCTCGTTCGAGTTGTTTTCCCATACTGACATAGACAAGGCTCAGCGCCAGACGGCTTAAGGTTTTGTCCGGCGATAGCTGGATGGCGGCTTCGAAGGTCCTAATCTTCCTGTTGGAAGATGGCCAACCCGGTGTTGAGCCAAAAGCCTTCGGGTCTATTGGCTTCCCCGGCGGTGAATCATGATTTCGTTGGAATCCTTTTTATCTTGCTGAGCTAAGGCATGCTTACGTTCGGTTTCTAGTAGTGTGTTGTGATAGTCTTGGAGTTTTTGCACTTGTTGTTTCTGGGGCGTGATGGTCTCCTGCATTTCCTTGATGGTCTCTTTGAAAGTGGGGATGCCGGACAATTGCACATCGAGTTGGCTTTGTACTTGGTCAAGGCGGATGCGCAAACCGGGTATGTCCCTCGCCAGAGCCGCCAAGGCGCGGATCACCAGGCCTATGGCAACTCCTACGGCCAATAAGGTCAACACAGGACCGCTGAGTAGAGAAGAGAATATATCCATATATCTATATGACAGTCGACGGGTTAAAGTATAGTATATAATAAAAATATATGGCCATGAAGCAAAATGTAGGAGAGTGGATAGTGGGAGCGCGTAAGAAAGAAGCGTCGCCAGTTGAGCTTTCGGCCCTGTTAATGGATGCCGTCTGCACGCCGACCGAGCGCGAGCTTTCGGCCCTTAGCGAACTAGCAGGTCACCTTGGTATGGAAGTAAATCTCTTGGAATCGGAGCTGATGTTTCTGCGCGCCTTTGCCGTGGATTTTGCGATTGCCCTGACGTTGGGTCAGAGCTCTGAGCGGCAGGCGGTTCTCGCGCGGATCAATAGTCATTGGCAGCGTCTGGACCGAGAGGTTGGAGCGGATTTACTGGAAGACTTGCAGGACCGGCTGGCGCTCTATGGAGAAGCCGTCAGTTCAGAGGTCAGCGATTCGACCGGTCTCAGCGGTCTGGTCGCTCGCGTTTTTGCCCAGTGCGTTCCGGGTAAGCATCAGGGAGAGGATCTGTCGCTTTTGGGTGGGTCGATGTTCGCGGCATTTTTTGCGGAGATCGTCAATCTCTTCGAGGAAGTTGAAATCATACTGATACCGGGTGAAAACGACGACGAGGAGTTCGCGGCCAATTGAGTGCTGCGAAATCTGCGACCCAATGGCTTCTGAAGAAAGGAGACTACTGCCGCTCTTTTATTCTTTTACAGCCAACGATACCAGATGGGTCCCCCGCTGTTTGATCTTTTTGTAGTTGCCGAAGACTTCTTTGAAATTGCGCTTGATATAATCTTTGAGCCCCGAGATCGTGACGACCCACAAACGCCCGCCCGGTTCGAGCCGGGCATAGGCGTCGTGCATCATCAAGGTCAGCAGTTCATTGCCGACTTTGGCGGGCAGGTTGGAGACGATGGTATTGAAACGGGCGCTGGCGGGTACGTGACTGAAGGCGTTGCTCAGGTAGGCCCTGCAATTGCTCAGCCCATTACGCTCGGCGTTGCGTGCAGCGTAGTCGACGGCGACAAAATCCTTGTCGATCATGTGCACTTCGCCCTCGGGGCACATATGGCCAAGCGCCAGGCCGAGTGGACCATAACCGCAGCCCAAATCGAGGCACCGGTCGGTCGCTTCGGTTGCGAGATAATCGACCAGCAAGCGCGAGCCAGGGTCGATGCGTTTGGGATTGAAGAGACCCCAAGTCGTGTGAAAAACAAATGTGCGCTCTTTGAGGGTCTCCGTGAAGATGAGGTCCTCGCGCAGTCGGTCTAGGCTTTTATTGGGCATCAAAGCTGGTGTGGTTGGAGTGTGCGTTGTAACATAAGCCCTTTGATTGCTATAATCCATTCAATACGGGAGTATACATGAGTTTTCCCAAAGAGTTCGTCTGGGGCGCCGCCGCAGCGTCCTATCAGATTGAGGGCGGTGCGTACGACGACGACAAGGGCTTGTCGGTATGGGATATGATGTGCCGACAGCCAGGTCGGGTCTATGGCGGTCATACCGGCGAGGTAGCTTGCGATCATTATAATCGCTATCGAGAAGATGTAGCGCTGATGCAGGAGATGGGGTTGATGGCTTATCGACTTTCCGTTTCCTGGCCACGGGTATTACCCGCGGGCACTGGCGCTATCAACGAGAAGGGCCTGTCTTTTTATGATCGGCTGGTTGACGCGCTCCTAGAGGCTGACATCGTCCCGCACATTACTCTTTTCCATTGGGATTTCCCGCACGAGCTCTATTGCCGGGGCGGTTGGCTCAATCCCAATAGCCAAGAGTGGTTCGCCGAATATACCGCCGTTCTAGTTGACCGGCTTTCGGATCGGGTGCGGCATTGGATGACGCTAAACGAGCCGCAGTGTTTTATCGGCCTAGGCATGATAGAGGGCACGCACGCGCCTGGCGACAAGCTGGGTTTGGCCGAAGCGCTTAGGGCCGGCCACCACGCGCTCTTGGCGCACGGCCGCTCGGTGCAGGTGATCCGCGCTCGCGCCAAGAGCGAGCCCATTGTCGGCTACGCGCCGACCGGCACGCCCGTCATGCCACAAGACGGGAGCGACCCTGAGAATGTTGAGGCGGCACGCAGAGCGATGTTTGCGGTTAAAAACAGAAATTGCTGGAATATTTCCTGGTGGTCGGACCCGGTGATTTTGGGACACTATCCCGAGGACGGGCTTTCGACCTATGGTGCCGACGCGCCGAAGGCCAAAGACGGGGACTTCGATATCATGTGCCAACCGCTCGATTTCTATGGCGTCAATGTCTACAATGGCTGGACCATTGGTCGCAACGAGCAGGGCAAGTTCAGGAATG
>DQLG01000457.1 GCA_015660315.1 Candidatus Latescibacterota bacterium | reverse complement strand
GCGTAAAGGCGGTCGCCGACGGTGAGGGCGACGATTTGGTCGGCCGGTCGTGGCAACTGCGGGCCGAGGCGGAGGCGCCGACTCGGCGGATCGTAGATTTCGACGGTGGCGGTTTTGGCGGTGCCGCCGGCGGCTTTTTCGTCGCGAAAATTGCCGCCCAATAACCACAGCTCGCCGGCAAGTGGAGCGATACCAGAGTAGGCCTTGCCCGGCTCGAGCATAGGCGGCTCAACGCGCCAGGTGCCGTCGTCTAAATTGTATGACCAGATATGGTCGAGGTTGGCCCACTCATTCGCTGGCCAGCCGAAGAAGGTCTTGCCCCCAGCCGTATAAAGGCGGTCGCCGATCCGGGCAAAAATATGGTCATGGTTGCCTACCGGCATGCGCGGTTGTTCGTCCCAGTGCGCGTGCCACGGGGAACGTAGGGTCTCGACGCACTGGATGGTACCGCCAGTCAAGACCCAGAGATCGCCGGTGCGGTCGTGCAACATGCCCTGGACTGCGCCGCTACCCGATGAGATGATGGTACGCCATTGTGGGTCTTGGTGGACTGGTGCTGCCAACTCGCGGACACTGCCGTCGGCGAAGCCAAGAGCCACTTGGCCGTTGGCGATTCGGGCGATGGCGGTGATCGGCGATTCGACGGGGCTTACAAAGGCGTGGTGGCCAGTCGAATCGCGGGGGTCGACTCGCAGTGCGGCCTGTGGTAGACCGACCCAGACGAAGCCGCAGTCGTCGATGACGGCACCTATCCAGGGAGCGATGGAATGTTTGGCAGGTAGGTCAATGAGATGCCAGGTGTGCGGGTGCTGGCGATTGAGGATGGCCAAGTCTTGGCGCTGGCCGTTGTTGGCGATGGCCCAGATATTACCGAAGGGATCGTCGCAGCAGGGGGTAATCGTCCAGCCGGCTGGGGCGAGAGGTACCGCTTCGAAGAGTGCGTCGCCGCGTCGCATATTCGTGCAGCCAGCGCACCATATATCGCCCTCGCGCGTCGCGAGCAGCGGTCCCGGTGCGCTCCGGGGTATGAATGAAGCGGTACGGGTTATGGAATTGCGGTCCGATGGATGGCGGACGATCTCGTCGCTCTGGGCGATCCAGACGTCGCCATTGGGAGCTAGCTGTAGCCCGTGGACGGGGCCCTGGTGCCAGGTTTCCCAGTGGCTACTAGCACGGCGGATGATGATGCCGTCTGTCTCGTCAAAAACGGCGACGTAGACGATGCCCGCCCGGTCTTCTATAATGAGGCCCGGACCGGTGGGCAGGCCAGTGTAGACCGTATTAGCTGTAGTGGTTTTAATCGACATGGCTGAGTAGAAAAAGCAAAAAGTAGTCTATCATAGCAAATTCGGCGTGCGGCGAGTGAGTAGACTGCTCCCCATCTTCGTACCAATTAGGTTGAGAAAATGGGTCTATTCGGGCTGCTCGTTCGAAAAAGCCTTTTATACTGCAAAGCTGGCCACCTGCTTGCCCTTGTGCCGGCAGAAAATGATATCGAATAGTGAAATTAGAGCCCAGCTAAATCGATCCGTTCGCATGGGGCATTTGCATAATACAGTCGTTAAACAAAATGCTTTTAAGGGGGGGTGCAATATTACTCACAAAAGGGTTTAAATGGCTACTCGACGAGGAAAACACCAGTCCACCGATAAGGGCGGCCGGAGGACAATTGCCCTGTTAGAAGCTATACCCGGCATTAAAGCCGTGATCATTGGTGAGTCAATTGGCGGGAAGAATATTGGGCGGAATCGCGCTGCGGGCGCTTTTAAGCTACAAGCGGAAACTGCGGCGGGTTATAAGGGGATACTGCAGACCTCAAAGGGGGTGCAACAAGTCGCTTTAATTCTTGATTCAACTAATACTCGGGAGAACTGGCAAAAAGTGTGTGCACAAATCGAGGCGGTGTTTCCGGGGCCGGCTGGTGGAATAGGTTGTAGGCAATAGCCCTTCACCTCCCAAGTTTAAGAAGTCGTCCCCTTCATCAGCCAGACCTTGGCCCGTTCGCGCAACGTTAAACGATATTCAGTGCGGGCGATGCGCGGCACGGTGCCAATATCGGTCAAAATAGGGGCGCGATCGATGGTCGCACGAACGGTTTTGAGGATTTTATCGGTTTTGTCCATTATCGAAATGACAACAGGATAGGGGATAAAGTCAAGGGGGCTGGGAAATCTCCTGAATGCGCGCATGTCCTATTTATTGACTTACGAGCCAAATTATAGGGGGATACCCAGTTCTAAGTCAGCATCAGTCTCTTACCAGGGCCGATCATCCTCAGGCGCGTCCCAACTCGCAATCGGTGCTTGTAGGCCGTCTTCTATCCATAGGAATTGCCCTGTTACACCGCTGGCCTCGTCTTCGGTCAGACGCGATACCAAGTCCGCGGCTTTTGCCGGTGGGTCGCCTCCCGTCTCGTCGACCCACCGGATCCAAGCGCGGTATCCTTCGCCTTCTTCTCCCAACTGCTCGGCCTCCTGCCGTATATCGGCCCACATGCTGGTTTTAACATCGCCGGGATGCAAGACATTAGCGGTAACTCCGCTATCTTTAAGCTCGGCGGCCAAGTGGCGAGTGAGTTGGTTTAATGCGACTTTGCTGGTTGCATAAGCGCTAACCAAGGGGCCTGGTGGATGGAAGGCGGCGGCGGAAGAATAATTAACGATACGACCCCAACCTTGTGCGACCATGCCGGTGGTAAAAGCCTGGCACATGCGATAGGGACCTGCTGTATTGATCGTCAAGGTTTCTAACCAGCGTTGCGGATCACTGTCGGCGATGGATTGCAATGGGCCAAAGATGCCAGCGGCGTTTATGAGAATATTGGGAGGGCCAAATTCGCTCTCGATCTTTGTTTTCACAAGCTGACTACCCACGGATGTGCTAATGTCGGCGGCAATGGCGATCGCTGTGCCGCCATTTTGTACGATTGCAGCAGCAGCTTCGTTTACCTGCTCGCTCGATCGGGCGACTAAGGCGACTTTACTGCCTTCGCCTGCTAGTCGAAGAGCAACCTCTCGGCCGAGTCCACGCCCAGCACCCGTGACAACTGCAATGCGATTTTTTGTAGTGGCCCCCACAATAGATCCTTTCTGTTTTTAACGAATATCCGTTGCGCGTAAATATTCTTGTTGGAATTTTACTCACTTGCCGCCGGTGATTCGATATAGAGCGTGTCGCCAGCGGCACAGCCGATTTTGGTTGCCGCGTTGCCAAAACTGATAGCTAGTTGCAAAGTGCCGTCTTCTTCGATCAGTGCGATCCAGTCGCCCCTTGAGACATCGCTATAATCTTTTCCGAGTAGCGCTTTGATTTTTTGATCCTCGAAGTGGGCTGTGAATCTCGAACCGGCCTCGATGCCGATGCTTGCCAGTTGTTTTTCACTCATATCCGTGTTGATATTGGCATATTCTTCACTAATGCTGACTACGAGCGTTGGAACTAGGGGGTATTTTTCTGCTGGGT
>DQLG01000446.1 GCA_015660315.1 Candidatus Latescibacterota bacterium | reverse complement strand
GTCTATGCGCATTGCTTGGCGGTTAGTTGCGGGTTTGGCGCAGGCGGGCTAGTTGTTTGTCCAGCTGTGCGATCAATTTTTCGTAGCCTTTTTTCTTGATATAGCGGGCATAGCGCCGGCGATTGCCCTCGGCGGTGCTGACGCCGTCGATGACTAGGTCGTAGACCCGCCAGGCCTTCTGCACTTGGTGCAGCTTGTAGACGATCTCGATCTCTTCGCGTTGTAGCGGTACCTTCGCCACTACGACCGTCGCGTCTCCGTCGAGTTCCGCTGACTCGTAGGTAATTTTCCCCTCGCGATAATAGCGCACAAAGCTGTCGAAGTTTTGCTCTTTGATAATGCCGCTGAATGTCTGGATGAAATGATCGCGATCTTCGGAAGTCTGTTCCTGCCAATGCGTGCCTAGGGCGAGCCGGCTCAACTCCGGAAAGTCGAAGGCGGAGTTGATATGCCCTTTGATCTCTTCACGCAAGGCCGGGGAGAGTGTATCGGCGGTGGCTTCGGCGAGAATGGCCTGGATTTTGGCGTCGTGTTTTTTGAGAAAGCTTATGGCGTCGGCTGGAGCGACGACTGCTGTTTCGTTGGGCGCAGCGAGAGTCATCGCGGGACAACAAAGTGCGATAAGGGCAATAAACCAGTGGGTATTCATCAGTTATTCCTCCGCGCCATAAGCGCTACCGGGCTTTGAGTCGCGCGCGTTGCGCGGCAACTGTCGCGGCAGACCGCCGCAGTGGTCAGTGATACGCCCGCCCTCGAGTGCATCGCGCGTCCATACGCGCATATCGGCATAATAGGCTTCGGCATAAGAGCTGGTCGAATTGGCGTCCGTCAGCAACCCAAGACCTATGGTGCGCTCGGCCGGTCGCCCGCCGAGCTTTTCTTTGTGATGCTTTTCTAGGTCGACGGTTTCAAAAGTCCACTGCCCGAGCTTGTTTTTTCCGCTTTCAACGACGTAAAACCAGGGCCTGAAAATCTTGTCGCGGCGACCGACAGTGCCTTCGGGCAGGGTGGTGCTCCAAACGTATTTCAGTTGTTTGGGGATGCCGAGGAAGTTTTGCGAAAAGATGACGTAAATGCCCGCGGCGCTGTCGTTGGCGTCGTCGAGAAACTCGTTGCCGCCCGGTGGCAGGACATTCGCGCACCAGCACCAGGTCATAATGGGGTATTGACGGGGGTTCCATTGCACGAATTTTCCGACGATGACAGAATAGGTGGAATCGCGGGCCGTCATATAATGCCTCGCGTCATTTTGTTCTATCCTGTAGAGCATTGGTTTGACGCGGTCTTTTTCCTTCCAGGCACCCCAGTCCATTGGCTGGTGGCCGTCCCAGGTGGCGGTGAAATCGTCGAGCACGACATAGTCCCGTTCGGCCATTTGTGCTTCGAGCACGGGGAGCGAATAATGCTTGACTATTGTCTTTTTGTATAGGCCTCGGTAGTGGGCGGAAACCGAGCGGCTGGCTATTTTTAGCGTGGCGATTTTCCAGGTCTTACCGCTCCGAATAAGGTCGGCGACAAGGGGGATATGACCGTCCGGAAAAAGAGCGTGCACATTTGCTTGGCCCCGCGAGCCTGCGGTCGTGATGTTTTCTAATTTTAGCCCATACAAGGCGGGGCTGGCGAGCAGGTTGGCGAGATCTGCCTGCAATTTTGCTTGGAAAGCGGTGGCCAAGCGATCGCGGTAATGGGCGATTAGACGGTGGAATCGCGGGCCGGAAAGCAAGTCATCGTAAGTTTCTAAAGACTCTTCGAGATAACTGCCAAAGGTCGCTTGCATGAGTTGGTCTAGTGCGACATGGTCCTGCACAAACTGATTGGCCCAAATGGCGGGCTCTCCGTGGGAGGCTTGTAACAACCCGTCCAGACGAGAGATTGAGGCTTCAAAATCCGCCGTATCGGACAGGCCGTCAGTGACCCCGACGAGGCTGAGCAATAAGGGAGCCACCGCCTTATTGAGATATTTCATCATCTACACTCAATTTAAGGCCGCCGGTGATCTTTTCGAGCTTGGCAATGCTGAGGTTGTAGTCGTAAATGGCTTGGCTATAGCCCTGTTCGAGATGAGCCCAAGTTTCAAAAGCGGTGACTAGGTCGCCGATCGCGCCCGGGTCAAAATCGTATTCGTCCCGGGCTTCCTGCAGCCACTGTCGGGCGAGTTGACGGCCCTGTCGGGCGCCTTGCAGGTCTTGGTCGGCGCGTTGGTAATTCAGGTAAGCGCGCCGAACATCGAGGCGGATCCCCTGGGCGGCCCCGGCTTCGCGCGCCTTGAGCTCGCGGTATTCGGCTTTGGCTTTGTCGACATCGGCGGCGATCAACCGCCATTCGAGTGATTGCCGTATCCCGATAAAAATGCCGCCGTTGAAATAGTTGAAATTGTCTTTGACGAAGGGGTTGCGCTGGTCTGTGCGTCCGGGCGTGATGGCGTAGCGAATACCGCCGCCAACGAAGACCTGCGGCAGATAGGCGGCACGGGCGACTTGCGTGAGGGCTTGTGTTGCGGCAAGCCCGGCTTGCAATTTGCGGGCGTCGGGACGCAGGCCGATTGCCCTTGTGGATAGTTCATCTAAAGGGAGGACGGCCGGCGTGACGGGGGCCAACCATTCGGCTTGCACTTGCAGGACGGTTTCGTCCGGGAGTCCGGCTTTCCAGGTCAGGGCCGCACGGGCCAATTCTACCTTGTCGTTAATTTCGCGTGCTCGTTTGGCCATCTCTAACAAGGTCAGTTCAAGTTTGTAGCGATTAGTGAGTGAAAGCCCGTCTGCGTCGTCTATGGCCTCTTTTTTTTCTGTGAGTTCATTGTTCAGACGCCTTGCTAGGTTTTTTAGATCCTGAGCCAAAAGTAGGCCGTAATACAGCTCTTTGATGGCGAAAACAACATCCAGATGCGCTTGCGCCAAGTCGGCGCGTTCCACGTCGACGCCCTCGGCGGCGGCTTTATTTAAGCTGCGTCCCTGGCTAAGGGGAAAGAGCGGTTGAGCGAATTCCAATTCCGTGCGATTAAAAGGGCCCAAGGGGCGAATCCCCGACAAATCTTGCGGTGGGTTGAAAATATCTCCCTTGGCTTCAGGCACTAGTCCGCTCTCACTGTTTATTCGCAATCGAGGTAGAATCTTGACGGCATTGGCTTTGCGTCGGCTAGCGTTAGCTGATTCGACCTTCCAGCGCCAGCGTTCGATATCGCTATTGTGTTCTTCGGCACTTGCGATGAGTTCGCTCAATGTCCAGCGTTTTGCAGACTCCTGGGCATTGCCTGGGACCCAACAGATCAGGCCGGCCAGGAGCACTAGGGCATAATTTAATTTGCATTTAACCACCGAAAAAAGCCAAAATTTGCGGCCTTCTGTTCGCGGCAAAATAAATTTTCTCATAGAAATTGGACGTGGCATAACCCCAGAAAATTCCTATGAAAAAGGAGAAATTTCAGGGTGGGGCCACGGATCTATAATTTTTGTAAATTGCTAAAAATAATCAATTTAATATAAAGATAAAGCAATTTTCCGTCAATATTTGCATCGGGTTTGGCGCATGTTGTAAGATGGCTGAATTCGATATATTAAACACGCTTCTTCACCGCAACTGTTACCCGATAGGTTCCAGATTCCGCTATTCGCGTGAGATGCATCGCTACTACCCAGTTTTGCGAGGATGCTAGGCTGGATGGGAATGCTGAATTGAGACGGGATTAGGGCGAAAGGGCGGGAGAGAGGCGAGTTGCTCGGTAGAGCAGGGTTTATGGCGTAGGCGGTAGGCTTTTAATATAGGCGATAATACCGCGGATTTGCTCGTTGCTAAGGCGATCGGCGCCAAAGAAGGGCATAAAACGGCCTTCTTTGAACTGGTAGGCATTGGGATCGACGCCGGAGAGGATTGCGCCAAGGCCGTCGCCCTCGCGGATATATCTTGCATAATAGGAGGGCTCTTGGTCGCGTGGAATAGGTTTGGGCGCAATGCCGGCGTTGCCATTGGGATGGCAGGAGTGACAGGTGGCGTAGAAGATTTCCTTGCCCTCAAAGCGGTTGCCACCGGCATAGCCGGGATATTCGCCCGTTTGGTCGGCTGCTGCGGCAAGGGGCTGAGCAATGCGAACGAGTTTGAAGGACAGCGATTTCAAATAAGCCCTAAGGTCGAGCATTTGCTGGGCAGTGAGTTTGGTCTTGTTGCGCATGTAATGGACGACGCAGACGAGGGCCGCTTCGTCGATTGTAGAATAGGCGTCCTCTTCTTCTGGGTCCTTGCCCCACCAAGTCTCGCGATAATAGGCGTTATAGAGGCTATGGGCAGCGCGAATAAGGCCGTCTGAGCGTTTGTTCTCGTCAAAGTCGGCGTGGCAGTGGCCACAGGAAAGACCGTTATTGCTAATCGCCGGCGAATGGAATAGGCGCCGCCCGGCGCTTGAGGTGCCTTTGAGCATCATTTGGCCGTAGGCGGGCCAAGCGGTGAGTAAGCCGGAGAATGCCATCAGGGCGATGAGCAGAGAATAAGCGCAGTTCATAATCGTTTATTAAATAGTTTATAGCCATTCTGTCAAGCGTTTTCACCTATGGAAGAGGTATGCAACGGAAGATTGTCGTCCGGGAGGCTTGTGAACACAATCTGCGGGCCGTCGATGTGGATCTGCCGCATGGGGTGTTGGTCGCCGTCAGCGGCGTATCGGGTTCGGGCAAGACCTCGTTGGTCCTAGACACGATCTATGCTGAGGCGCGTCGCCGTTTTTTGGCCGCACTAGATCAGGGCGGCGGTTGGCGTTCGTTGCGTGTGCCCCGGGCGGGGCGCATCGAAGGGTTGGCGCCGGCGTTGGCGCTGGCGCAAGGGCATCATCGACAGAATCCGCGGGCGACTGTGGCGACCCTGGCTGGTCTCTACGATCTGTTGCGCCTGCTTTTCGCCCGCGTTGGTCGCCCACACTGTCTGAGGTGCGGTGAGCGGGTACTGGCGCATCGCTTTGAAGAAGCCAATGAAACGGCTGCGGGGATGCCCGAGGGTACTCGCTTAGTGATATTGGCCCCAAGGCAACTGGGAGAGAATGAGTCGCCCGAGCAATTTATCGAGTGGGTTGACCGTTCGGGGTATCGGCGTGTGCGCATCGATGGGCAAGATCATTTGCTTGAAGAGCTAACGCCTGAGCAGATCGCCGGCGGCAAGCGGTTGGCCGTGGTCGTCGACCGTTTGGTGGTCAAGGGGGACGCGAAGCGTCGTGTTCAGGGTTCGTTGGCGGCGGCGTTGGAGGTGGGCAACGGGCAGATCGCGCTCGCGCGCCACGACGAAGAGGGCCACCAGACTTTTTCAGTGCGGCCGGCTTGTTCTTCGTGTGGGGCGCTTTTTCGCTTGATTGAGCCAGGACTATTTTCTTTCAATAATCCTGCCGGTGCTTGTGAGGTCTGCCGAGGTTTGGGGGTGCAAAGCGGATTGAGTCTGGAGCAGGTCTTTGTGGGCGGACGGGCGACATTGGAAGGGGCTCTTGGCGCTCTATGGCAGGATTTTGGCCACGGTGACTTGCGCGATCGCCTGGATAATTTTTGCAAACAACAGCAGGTCGATCCCGAAATGCCGGTCGGGGATTGGGAGGGCAAAGCGGTCGAACGGTTGTGGGGCGGCATTCGACGGCGTGGCGGATTTGCAGGTTTAGCGCGTTGGTTGGAGCGCATCGGCGCAAAGGCCCAAGGGGAGGAGTTGACTTGGCTGGAGGAACGCTTGGGTGATGCGCCGTGTCACGCTTGTGATGGTGCACGTCTGCGGCCTGAAGCATTGGCGGTCGAACTGGCCGGAGCGTCTATTGCGGCGATGGCCGAGCGTTCGGTAAGCGCCGTCGCGGTTTGGCTCGCCGACTTGGATTTTACCGGGGCGAACGCTCCGGTAGGCGAGGCGATCCGCGACCAGGTTGCTCCAGGTCTGGCGCTCTTGCAGGAGTTGGGTTTGGGGTATTTGCCCTTGGGACGTCGCGCCGATTCGCTGTCGAGCGGGGAGTTTCAACGCCTGCGGCTCGCCTCCGCCCTTTCGTCGGGGATGAGCCAGATGCTCTATGTGCTCGATGAGCCGAGCGCGGGTTTGCACGCCCGGGATGCCGAGCAATTACTCGTCGCGCTCAAGGGACTGTGCGCCACGGGCAATTCGGTGCTGATCGTCGAACACGACGCTGCCCTTTTGCGCGGAGCCGACTGGCTGGTCGATATGGGGCCGGGGGCTGGTGTTGAAGGGGGTGAGATCGTCGCTCAGGGGACACCGGCTGAGGTGGCTGAAGCGGGGTCGTTGACTGGAAGGTATTTGCGGGGCGTATCGGGGATTGAAGCGAGTCGCGGCCGCCGCCCGGAAGGGTGGTTGGTGTTGGAGGGGGCTAGTGGCCACAATTTGCGGGATATCAAGGTCGAATGGCCTTTGCGGACTTTGGTCTGCGTGTCTGGGGTTTCGGGTTCGGGCAAAAGTTCGCTGGTACGCGATACACTGCATCCATTGCTCGCGGCCAGGCTGCAAGGGGCCGAGCGCCGTCCTTTGCCCTATCGCGATTGCACCGGCATTGAGCGACTCGAGCGCGTTGTCGCTGTCGACCAGCGGCCAATCGGTCGATCCTCGCGATCGAATCCGGCAACCTACACGGGGTTGATGGCACCGATTCGCCGGCTTTTCGCTGAATTGCCCGAAGCCCGGCTCAGGGCTTATAAGCCGAGTCATTTCAGTTTTAATTCCTCCGAGGGGGCCTGTGACGTGTGCAAGGGCAGCGGTGTGCACAGCATGCGCCGCGGCGTCTTCGACGATTTGCAGGTGGTGTGTCGCGCCTGCGGTGGGCGGCGCTATCGAGCCGAGGTTTTAGACGTGCGTTTCCGCGACCGCCATATCGCGGAAATATTGGAAATGAGCGTGGCGGAGGCGTATGAGTTTTTTGCGGTGATTCCCGAAATCGCCCGCCGGCTCAAGACGATGGCGGAAGTTGGTTTGGGCTATTTACGCCTTGGTCAGGCGGCAACGAGTTTCTCCGGCGGTGAGGCGCAACGGGTGAAGCTCGCCGCCGAGTTGGGGCGCGCGCGCATGGACCACACGCTCTATATCCTCGACGAGCCGACCACCGGCCTGCATATGGAGGACGTGCGTTTTTTACTTGAGTTGTTACAGCGCTTGGTTGACGAGGGCAATACGGTGGTCGTCGTCGAGCACCATATAGAATTTATCGCCGCCGCCGATTGGGTGATCGACGTGGGTCCAGAGGGCGGCGTCGCCGGCGGGCAGATTGTCGCCTGCGGCCGCCCGGCGGAAATAGCCGACGTCGCCGGCTCTTATACCGGCGCGTATTTGCAACAGCATTTTGCAAGATTGGGCTGAGTTGCTTGCGAAATCATTAACCGGGGAGTCGCATGAGATGTTCGATTTGCAAAAAATACAGGACCATATGCGGGCGGAGGGAATCGGCACTTGGTTGGTCTACGATTTTCGCGGTTCCAATCCGGTCTTCTGGCAGTTGTTGCGGGAACGCCGACAGACGACTCGGCGCGTCTTCTTGGTGATTCCAGCGACCGGCGCACCGCGTTTGATCGGCTCGATGGTCGAGCCGGAAGCGCTGGCGGGTTTGGGAGTTGATATCACCCTCTACGCGAGTTGGGTGCAGATGGAAACCTTATTGCGCGACGCGGTAGCGGGGCATGCCCGGGTCGCGATGGAATATTCGCCGGGCGGTGCGTTGCCGATCATGTCCTGGGTAGATGGCGGTACTTTGGAATTGGTGCGATCCCTGGGGCCGGAGGTGGTTTCCTCCGCCGACCTGTGCCAGATCGCACTGGCGGTTTGGAGTCCTGAAGCGCAGGCATCGCATTGCGATGCCTGTAGGCAAGTCGCCGAGGTCAAGGACGCGGCCTTCGAACATATCCGCTATGGTCTGGCCAATCACACGGCGGTCAGCGAGTTCGGGGTGCAGGAGTTTATCAGTGCCGAATTTACGCGACGCGGTCTCGACATGGACCATCCGGCGATTGTCGGCGTCAACCAGAATAGCGGCAACCCGCATTATAGCCCGAGCGAGAAGAATTCGGTGCCGATCCAGCATGGCGACTGGGTTCTGATTGATCTCTGGGCTCGTCATCCAGGAGAGCAGCATGTATTTGGCGATATAACCTGGGTGGGCTTCTCCGGCTCTCGCGTGCCCGAGCCCCAAGCCGCGGTTTTTGCCGTGGTCCGCGAGGCGCGCGATCGGGTCGTGGAGCGGTTGGTCGAAGCCTGGCGCGAGGGCGAGGAGTTACAGGGGTGGCAGCTCGATCGGGTGGCGCGCGATGTGATCGAGGCACACGGCTATGGTGAGCAGTATGTGCACCGCACCGGTCACAGTCTTGGACCGGGGCCGACCGTGCATGCATTAGGTGTTAATCTCGACGACTTGGAGACCCATGACGAACGCCAGATCTTGCCGGGCACGGGTTTTTCGGTTGAGCCGGGCGTGTATCTGCCCGAATTTGGCGTACGTCTGGAGATTAATATGTATGTGAACCCGGAGACGGGGCCGGAAGTGACTACGCCGATACAGGACGAGGTAGTGCTATTGGTCTAAGCTGGGTTCGGGTGGTTCTTTTACTTGCCTGCCGACCCTATATTATTTGGGCACCGCTTATCCCGGAGGAGTAATGAGCAAGGTATTCTACGTCACGACACCCATCTACTATGTCAACGCCGAACCGCATATAGGCCACGCCTATACCACGGTGATGGCCGATTTTCTCGCGCGTTTCCACCGCCTCGACGGCTATGACAGTTATTTCCTGACCGGTACCGACGAGCACGGGGAGAAGATCTACCAGGCTGCCGAGAAGGCCGATACCGATCCGCAGAGTTTCTGTGACCGCATCAGCCAGCGCTTTAGCGAGGCTTGGCGGGTACTCGATATTTCCAACGACGATTTTATTCGCACCACGGAAGAACGCCACAAGGCAGTTGTGCGCAGGGTATTGGAGACTGTCCACGCCAGTGGCGATATCTACTACGACGAATATGCAGGGATCTATTGCGTCGGTTGCGAGCGTTTTCTGACGGATAAGGAACTGGTTGATGGCAAGTGCCCGGACCACTTGATCGAACCCGAAAATCGCCGCGAGGGCAATTACTTTTTCCGTATGGAAAAATATCGCCAATGGTTGCGGGACCACATCCGCGACAACCCGAGCTTTATTCGTCCTGAAGGTTATAAAAACGAAGTGCTCGGGATGCTGGCCGAGTCGATTGGTGACTTGTCGATTTCGCGGCCCAAAGACCGAGTACCTTGGGGCATCGAATTGCCTTGGGACAGCGACCACGTGACCTATGTGTGGTTCGACGCGTTGATCAACTATATCTCTGCGCTCGGTTTTTCCGATGATCAGCGTTACACAGACTATTGGCCGGCGACCCAGCACATGATCGGCAAGGATATCCTCAAGGCCCACGCTGTGTTCTGGCCGACAATGCTCAAAGCCGCGGGGCTGCCGATTTACCAACACCTCAATGTCGGTGGTTTTCTGATGGGCCACGATGGGCAGAAGATGAGCAAGAGTCTGGGTAATGTGGTCGACCCTTTTCAACTGGCGGAAAAGTTCGGTCCCGACGCCGTGCGGTATTATCTGCTCAAGGACACTGTCTATGGACAGGATTCTTCGGTGGGCGAGCACTTATTGATCGATCGTTACAATGCCGATCTGGCCAATGACTTGGGCAACTTGCTTTCGCGCGCGCGCGCCCTAATCGGTCGCCATATGGACGGTGTGTTGCCGACACCTGAACAGCAAGCGGGCGACCAGGAGGTGATCGCGGAAGGCACGGCGCTGATCGGCCGGGTACGGCCGCTGGTCGGTGAGTTGCGCATTTTCGAGGCGTTGGAAACGGTGATGCAGTTCGTGCGCATGCTCAATCGCTATTTCAATGACGAAGCGCCTTGGAAACTGGCCAAAGACCCCGAGCAGCACGGGCGGTTGGGCACGGTGCTCTACAACTGCGTTGAAGGTTTGCGGATTGTTTCCGTGCTGATGGAGCCGGCGATGCCGGGCAAGGCGCGGCAGGTGCGTATCGATCTTGGGCTTGGAGATTTTACTTTCGCCGACATTGAGGAGTGGGGCGGGGCGATGCCAGGCACGAAGATGCCGGCGGAAGCGGAGATTCTCTTTCCGAAAACGGAAACTGAAAAACCCAAACAGCAGCAAACTCCAAAGAAGAAAAAACAGGGCCCGAAGAAAGAGCCTGATGTGCGTGAGGAAAAAGGCGAGATATCGATTGATGACTTTTTCAATGTGCAGCTGCGGGTTGCACAAGTTACCGCGGCCGAAAAAGTCGAAAAGGCCGATAAATTACTCAAACTAACGCTTGATTTGGGCGATGAGATCCGCACGGTGGTTAGCGGTATCGCCGAGTGGTATCAGCCCGAGGATCTACCTGGCACGAAGGTGGTGTTGGTGGCGAATCTCAAGCCGGCAAAGCTACGCGGTATTATCTCCGAAGGCATGATTCTGGCCGCCGACGACGGTCAGGGAAATCTGACGCTGGTCAGCCCTGCGCAGGATATTGCAATTGGGGCCGAGGTGCGTTAGTCCTGGAAATAGGAATTCCGCAAAGAAATCAGCCCACTTGGGATGGCCGCGATGACAACGGCCGCGCGCTGGCCAGGGGAATCTATATATAGAGTTGTTTAACGCCGACGCACGGACCGAATCGCGCAAGCTGCTGCTATTGCGTCAGTCTCCCGACTGCAATCCCGATTTTTTCTTGGTGCGCCGGCTCTGGCGGTCGATTTTTTCGGCGGCGAGGATCTGTTCGCGGGTCGCCGAATAGAGCTTGTCGACTTTCTTGCGGGTCGATACCAGGCTTTGGGTGTTGACGGTGGCTTCCTGCGCTTCGAGAATATCATCGAATGCGGTTTGAAGCGCTGTACGGTCTTCTATCTCGGGTATGGCCGTATGTGCCATGGCATAGGCGCCGATCAATGCGGCTGCGGCGGAAGGGGCTTGTAGGTCGACGGGGGGATTGGGTGCTTTGCGGCCAAGCTTGGCCAACTGGCGTTCGCGCTTGGTCGTGCCAGTACGGCGCGGGTCGAAGAGCATTAGTTGGTCGAGTTGCTCCCGCACCAATTCCATTTCGCGGCTGTCAAAACCCAGACTGGCGGCGAAGAAGTTGATGAGGTCGACTAGCTGCCGCATGTAGTCCCACTGGCCGTCGAGCCGCTGGCGATAGGCCTGCGAAATTTCTTTGGCATCATCATCCCCCAATTGCAGTCGGGTGCAGACGCGGGCGAAACGGCGGCGGTCGGTGTGGGAAATGGTGCCGTCGCGGTTATAGACCAGCGGGAAAATATAACGGGCGATTTCGAGGCGTTCTTCCTTTGATAAATAGCGCAGGGCCAACTGTTGCGCGGTATCCGGCGCAGTGGAGAGCAATTCAGCGG
>DQLG01000527.1 GCA_015660315.1 Candidatus Latescibacterota bacterium | reverse complement strand
TGTGGTGGTTGGGCGATTCGCCCTGGCCTCCAGAAACGTCTTTCTCTTCCGGGGCCTGGCCTGCGATGCTATATCGGTTTTGGCACGGTGGCGAATGGACCGGACAGAGCGATCCGTATCTGACCGTGGAGGGCACCGCGGTTGCGGCCCTGCTCTGGGAGCGGGGTCTGGCGTTTCCCTTCGGGCTGATCGGACCGCTGGCCTTGTTGGGGCTATATGGACTATGGCGGATTCGAGACCCTGCGCCGGAAATATCGCTGGCATTATGGGGGTGTGGGGCCGGGATCGCGGGGGCCTTGCTCTACGGCGGCGATGCCGATGCGCGGATCGTGGCGGTGCCCTTGCTGCTGGTTATGGCGGCGCAGACGCTGGTCGGGTGGTGGCGGCTGTGGTCCGACCAGTGGTCTTTGGCGCTGCAGGCGGGTGGCTTGGCCGTTTTGGTCTTGGCTCTCAACTGGGGCGGCGATGTGCTAAAGGATCGCGGTACGGCCAACGAGCGCTACAGGCGGGGTTTGGCTTATGAGGGACTGGCGATGAAAGCCAATGCGATCAGGGAATACGAACGCTCCGTCGCCACCGCTTCTGCACCGGTCGTCGTCCATGCCGCATTGGGGCGGCTCTATAAGGAGGACGGTGAATATGCCCGGGCCATTGGCGCCTATCGGGCAGTGCTGCGGCGGAGCCCCGTTGGCGGCAGCGCTCGGGAGGAGTTGGCCCAAGCCTGCCTTTTGGCCGAGCGGCCGCGGGAGGCCGCCGCAGAGTATCGGATATTGAGCGAGGGCGGACCCGATGGGGATCGCTTCCTGGGGCGCTTGGGGGACGCGCGACTGATGGCCGGCGACGCGTCTGGCGCCACGGCGGCCTATCGGCAGATGGTCACGGCCCATCCCGATAGCATCCGAGTGCTTTATCACTTGGCCCGGCTCTACGAGTCCGAGGGGTTCAAAGAGGAGGCCCTGGCGGCCTATCGGCGTTTGCAAGCCGCTGGCCCTTGGCGAACGGAAGCCGGGTGGAGGGCTGCCGCGCTCTTGGCCGAACGGGGCGAGGTGGAGGAGGCCGAGCGGTTGCTGCGCGCGGTACTGGCAGCGGAAGCGGACAACAGCCCAGCGCTGTGGGGGTTGGGCCGATTGCTGGCGGTCGGTGGTCGCTATGGGCAGGCGCTGCCTCTTTTCGAGCGCTTGCGGGATATGGATCCACAGGATTACCGCCCGTATTTCTTTTTGAGCAAGCTCTACTTCCGCTTGCAGCGGGAAGAAGAGGCCGAGCGAGCATATGAGAAGTATCAGATCGCAAAAAGACAGGCGGAGATGAAACAATCCGCCGAGGAAAACCTGGACGCCGTATTGAGACAATTTGGGGAATTGGGAGAATGAGACGAAACCCGCTTAGCTGGTACAGAATCGGTCTCGGCCTGTTGTTGTTGGCAGTTCCCATGCAAGTCGACGGGGCGGAGGTGCTGACGATCGGCCACGACGGCCAGATCAGTTGGGAAGGGGATGTTGTTGCAGGGGCAGTGGTCGATGCCTTTGAGCCGGAGTACCGCTCGCCGCACGATCCCAGCGTTACGGAACTCGGCAATACACCTTCCGACTTGATCGATTTCGACAACGACGATTTTGCCGGCAGCATCCTGCCCGGCCGCGTCGGCGTGGGGCAGAATATCGCCACGGAAATCGTTGGTCGTGGCGGCAGTCTCACGGCACCGACGGTATTTGATATATCCGACGCCCGGCTGCGAATAGCGTTGGACGAGTTGATTACCGCCATACCCAATGGCCGGGCCTTCGAACGGAAGGGAAATTTCGTCCTCGGGACGCTGATGGTCATCGATCTGGGCGGGCGTTTCGGGGTCAACCAATTGCGGTTCTTTCCCCGCAATACCGTATTCCCGGCACCGGCCACCCCCTTCCACGGGGATTTCCTCAAAAATTTCGAATTGCATATCAACGACGGGGTAATCCTGACCCAAGCCGGCAATCCGATTTGGGAATTCTACGAGTCGCGCACCAACAACGCTGAGGCGGTCACGGTAGTCGATATCGACCCGCCCCGTCTGTTGCGCTACATTCGCTTGCGCGCGACTTCATCGATTCCGTTTGAGGTCGAGAAGATCCAGATCTTCGGCGAGGGCTTTTTTCCGACCGCCCGCTATATTTCGCCGGTTATCGATATGGGCTCGCCGGCCAATTGGGGACAGTTGCGCTGGGTCCAGCAGTTGGTGGGGGCGGCGGACCGGGTCGATATGCAGATCCGTTCGCGCAGCGGCAACGACTCCTCGCCCCTGGCTTATACGCGCAAGCGGGTGGGTTTGCAGGACGCTGCGGAGATTTTCCTGTCGGTCGACAATCTCAGCGAACCGCTCGGGCGCCGAGAATTCCTGCGTTTGCCCGAAAAGGGCGGTCAGTCCGATGTTT
This sequence comes from Candidatus Latescibacterota bacterium, assembly GCA_015660315.1. Taxonomy (GTDB): domain Bacteria; phylum Latescibacterota; class UBA2968; order UBA8231; family UBA8231. The sequence goes on along the minus strand of DQLG01000527.1, from coordinate 5,734 downwards.
GGGAACGAGGCTCGGTGCGGGACGATCTGGAAAATTGGGACCCCTGGACCCCGCCCTATTCGCTCGAGGACGGTTCCAGCGAGGAAGGCACCCCGATCCTGTCGCCGGGGCCGCGCCGCTTTATCCAGTTTCGCGTCGATTTTCTCAGCGAGGACCTGGAGGCCAGCTATGCCCTTGAGCAGATCTCGTTTGACTTCACGTCGCCGCCTTTGGCCGATGCCCTGATCGGCGAAATTTTCCCACGCGAAGTGCCGGCGGCCACGGATATTCCCTTTGTCTACGCCTTGCGCGCGGAGATGGAAAGCGGGGGGTTGCAGGGCTTTGACACCTTTGAGCTGAGTACGGGCAATCGGGTCAATCGCATCGAGCGGATTGAAGTGGTCGACAGTGGGGGTGGGACGCTTTTGGACCACACCTTCGCGGTCCAGGACCAGCCCACTGCGGAAGGGGACCTGGAAATCACCTCGATCACCGATGGGGGGTTTGCGGTGCGATTCCCGCGCGTGCAGGAGCACGGTGCGGTGCTAAAGATCCACTTCGTCAGTCGCGTGCTGTCCTTCAGCACGACTTTTGAAGGGCGCGCTTATCTGGCGGAGGAAGACGCGTTCCAGGGGGTCCTACCGGGGAACGCGACCTTCCTCGACGACGGCGACATTCCCTTCAAGTCGGATGTCACGGTCTTGAGCCCAAGCGTCAACTCGGGGAGCCTGATCGGCAATTTCGCGCTCGCAACGCCGGTGATAACGCCCAATGGGGATGCGGTCAACGACCAGTTGCTGGTCAGCTACGAGATCCTGGCGGTGGTCGGAAAGGCGCGGATAGCCGTCGATATCTTCGATATGGCGGGGCGGCGGGTGCGGCGGCTGATCGATGCGGAGGGCGGCAATGGCGTTTACGATAGCGCGCGTCTGCCCGAGTTGAGTTGGGACGGGAAGGACGAACCGGGCGTGCAGGTGCCTCCGGGCCTTTACTTGGTCCAAGTCGAAGTAGAAGGAGACGCCCGTTCAAGCGCCAGCGTGCGCATTTTCGGCGTGGCGTATTAATGGTTGAACGGTCAGACAAGGAGATGAGGTCATGATACAGCAGATAGTATTGGCGCTGCTGGTTTTGGGTCTTGGCGGTTCCGCTTGGGCTCGGTCCGAATTCCGTCTGGGCGGTACTGACGGCAATGCCTGGCAGGGGCTGCTCAGCGATCAGCAGGCGGTCTACGTGGTCGTCGACGAGGCGGGTGAGGTCAGTTCTGTCCTGCCGGTGACGATCAGCACCGAAGAAGCGGGGACCGACACGATGATCGACTACGCCAACAATGGCATTCGCCCGGTGTGGATCGACCCGACGGTAAACCTCTCGCGAACCCTGGCCGAGCGCGATGGTCACCTCAATTCCAGCGTGTCGGCCAGTTATGCGCGAGAGGCGACCAAGGCGCTGCAGGTGATGATCGACGGCGATGCGGAGACGGCGCTGTTGAGGCGGGTGGAGTTCTCGCCGCGGCTGCAAGGGATAAATATTGGCTATGTGAAAAATCTGATAATCAATCTAGGGGCCGAATTGCCCATCAACCGCATCCGCTTTTATCCACGGCCGGGTTTTGAGGAAAACTACCTGCAGTGGTACGAAATCGGCGTGGCCGACAACACCTCGCCCTTTGTCGACAAAGCGGGCGATCGCAGTCCTGGCAAGCGCTGGTATCGGGATATCCAACGCACCTTGACTGCGGCCAACGACCCGGGTTTCGACATCCTGGAGCGCAATACGGAGAATTTGAACGTCGATGTGGATTTGCACTTTCCGACGCGGGATCTGCACTGGGTGGCGATCCGACCGGTCAATGCTGAGCGTGACTGGGAACTCGCCGAACTCGAGATTTACGGGGAGGGTTTCGTCACGCGCACCAGTTATACCAGCCCGATTCTGGATTTCGGCAAACCGGTGTCCTGGAGCAAGATTCGCTGGGAGGGGGAAAAGCCCGAAGGCACCGAAGTGTTCCTGCGCACCCGCACCGGCAACTCGCCCCAGCCCAACTTTTTCTGGCGCGTTGGCAGCACGGGTGATTTTGAGCAGGTAACGAAGGACGAATACGATGGGGCGTATGCCGCTGGACTCTTCAGCCAGGTTCGCCTGGTATACGACCGGGAAAACTGGTCGACCTGGTCGCCGTCCTATGATTTTACCGCGGGTTTGCGCGATCTAGCCCAGGCTGGGCAAGCCTGGACCGACGGGGTCGCCCTGCAGTCGCCCAGCCCAACCCGGTATATGCAGTTGCAGATCATCTTTCGGGGCAACAGGGATGTCGCGCCCCGCATCGACAATCTGGCTTTTCTCTTTGCCGAGGAGCCGGCGGCGCAAGAGGTATTTGGCGAGATCTGGCCGCTGGAGACCGAGAGCTTCGAGCCCCATACCTTCACCTATGTCGTGCGGCCTCTGCTGCAGGCGGGGGACAAGGGCTTCGACCGGTTGGAGATTTTCACCCAGTCCCGGGTGCAGTCGGTGCAGTCGGTCCTGGTCGACGGCGTCGACATGATGGACCGCTTCCCGCCCGAGATCCAGGATGACCGCATCGTCCTGGCCTTCGACTCGATGGAAGCGCCCCGGGACAACGAGAAGCGCATCGAAGTGGTTTTCGACACCAAGGTGCTGCGTTTCGGCACGGAGTTCACGGGTTGGGTCTACGACAGCGGGGAGCCGGCGCTCAAACAGCAGATCAAACCGGGCAACGCCACCTTCCGCTTCGGGGGCGATGTGCTGGCGGTGCGCACGCCGCTGGGCGGTGACCTGATCAGCAATGTCCAGCTCTCCTCGCCGGTCTTCAGCCCCAATGGCGACGGGATCAACGACCGGTTGGAGATACTTTACGACGTCCGCAACGTGGGGGACCTCACCCAGGTCGCGGTCAACGTCTTTGATCTGTCCGGCCGACTGGTACGGCGGGTGGACGAGACGACGACCTTGAGCGGTTCATTCGAGCTGTCGTGGGACGGGCGGGACGACCAGGGGGGCATGGTTAGCCCCGGGATCTATATGTATCAGGTGGAACTCAATACCGATGGCGGCAGCAAGGTGACGGTCGGCGTCATCTCGGTCGTCTACTAATCGGTTTGCAATAAGGTAATTTTCGCTTAAAGAGTCTCTATGCCTAGAATGCATCACCACATCTTCTGCTCGCTGCTGCTATTCGGCCTTTGCGCTGCTGCGATTGCCCAAGTCGATTACGGGTCGCTTTTGGGAACGCAGCAAGGGAGCTACACCAGTTACGCGCCCCAAGGTCCAGGGACGTTGATGGGGGCCATCGATCCGGCCGTGCGGCGGTGGTTTGTGCCCCAGGAATTTTACTCCGAGTACCGCTGGCGCCAATGGGAGTACACCAACTACGCACGCCAGCCCTTTGAGCGGCCTGTCAGCACCGATCTGTCCGGCGACTACTTCTACGATCTCTACGGCAATCGCGTGGCGCAGGGTTGGTTGATTTTCAACAGCGCCCAGAGCAGCAATCAGGACTTCGGCAATGTGCTTTTCAAGGCTGACCGCTTCAGGTCCTGGTTCGCCGAGTTGGTGGTGGCAGGCGACCACCAGGGACAATACCACTACGGGCTGACCATCAGTTCCAACCTGCGCACGACCTTTACCCCGATGTCTTTTTCCAAGCCGCGATTGGATGGAATCCAGTTCGACGCGGCTACCGACAAATACCAGGGGACTTTGGTTTACGCCCGTTTTACCGGGCCGCGCGGAACCCAGGGTACGGAGATCGCCCAGACCAACAACACGACGTTGTTCGGCGGTCGCCTGGCGGCCCAGATCGGCGACTTTATCGAAATCGGCGCCCATACCGTCAACGCACATCAGTCGAATACCCGTTCGAGCGAATTGGTGGACAACCAGTTTCGGGGTGGCCTGACGACGGGCCAGAACCAGACGATCTCCTCTATCCAGGTCGTCCTGCGCGACGATTCGCCCGACGACGAGACCGGCGGGGCCGCCTATTTTCCGTCCGGGTCGGATATCGTCATTACCTACCGCGATGGCAGCGTCGACCGGGGCAGCGACCTGCGCTTTGAGCCGATCGTTGAGGGCGGGGTGGTCGGACAGGGCTTTATCGCCGCCAATGGCAATGAGGAGATTCGTCTCACTTACGACTTCTCCGACCCGTCTTTCGTCAATCAGGCCCAGGGCGATCCGGCCGAGATCGTCGGGGTCGAGTTCCAGTTGGTGATGGCCAACGACTACCAAATCTGGATGACTTCGGATCGGCAGACCGATCGGGGAGGGGATTCGGTGTTGTTGCTGGTCGCCCAGGCCGAAGGCAATATCAGAGACGTCACCAACCTGCGCACGGTCAGTTTTAGCTACGGTCTGCCCACCGCGACCAGCGTGCTGGGCTGGACATTGAACCTGTCCGGCGTTTGGGGCTTAGACCTCTACGCCGAATACGACCTGAGCTGGAGCTACCGCAAATACCCCAATGTGCAGGAGGAGTCACACCGGGCGACCTCGGGAATAAAGGGCAATCGCAAATCCCCGGCCTGGATGGTCAACCTGTCGAAGCAGGCCCATCCCTTCTTCCTCTTCGGGGAAGCCTACTCAATGGACCCGTTCTACAATACCCAGGCCTTCGTCACCGACGCCCAGGGGGAGATCGACTATTCCAACCAGAGCAACCTAGTAGAGTTGGTGGAGGACAACGACGACCAGGACCGGATCCCCGATACCTTTCGGGCGGATTGGAGCTCCCCAGATCTGCAGGTATTCCCCGGTTGGGATCTGAACAACGATTTTCTGCCCGACCTGAACCAGAACGACAACCGCGTCAAGATCAACGCCGTGCCCGATTACGAGGAGCCCTTCCTGCGCTTTGACGTCGACCGACCCGAGTATTTTTTCGGGATGGATATGAACAACAACTTCTGGGTCGACCAGTACGAGAACGACGAGGCGCCGGACTACCCCTATCGCAAGGACCACCAGGGCTACAATATTTACGGTGGCGCTCACCTCGCCCCCGGGTTGCGTCTGATGGTTGGGGCGTTGCGCGAGCAGCTGATTTCATCGAATCAGGAGAATCGGAGCACCTATGCCCTGCTCACCTACGACGGGCATTCGCCTCGCTACGGCAATTTGCGCTTTTTCCAGATGGGTAAGCGGGTCGAGGACGATATTCCCAACCCGCTGCTGCAATGGGCGCCGGACAATACCTTGCGCGGTGGCCGCCTGACCCGGCTGGAAGCCCCTTTGATCGCCCGCGACACCTTTGTCAACCAGTCCTATCGCGGGCACAGCCTGCAAGTGGGCGCTTTAAAGATCGTCAACAAGGCCAATTACGTTCTCTATCGCCAGTTGATGAACAAGCAGCGCAGGGAGGGCTTCAACCTCGACGAGTCAGATTTTTTCTTTGGCATCATCAACAAGGTTAGTTACAGTCATGAGATCGGGCGGGTGCGGCTCGAACCGCGGTGGAAGAGCGAGTTCAGAAATCAGAGCCGCGACCTTTTTACGCTGGAGGAGCACAAGTCGCTGACCGAACTTATCTCGGCCATCGTGGAATTACCCCTGTTGAAAGTGACGACCGTGCAGGCGGGAGTGGAGTATGTCCTCTTCAACGACATGAACAGGGATGCCAACGATTTCAACGCGTTGCTGGGGGCCGTGCAGTTTAACAATACCTCGGCTTACCAGGGTTATATGATCAAGGCGCTCATCGGCTTGTCGGTGGAGCGCAAGAAATTTGTCGAACTTGAGG
>DQLG01000444.1 GCA_015660315.1 Candidatus Latescibacterota bacterium | reverse complement strand
TTCGAGCATAAGGCCTGAGAGGCCACCGCCGCGGCTGATAACCAAGGTGCCTTTGGTGACGGTGCTGGCGGCATCCGAAGTGTCGTAGAAGATATCCTCTTTTATCAGAGTAAAATTCGAAGGAATATCTACAAGTTTCTGCAGACTGTTTTTGGCCGTGCTTTCGGTGAGCGGCAAATAGTCGAGAATACTGCCAATCTCGCGCCGCAGTGGTAGGCTGAGTTCAGAGAGCAAAAATCCAATGGGATGGCCGCCGGGGCTGATGAATACTGTGCGCTTGCGCAATTTCGTCGCAAATTCCCGGTCCTGATGGAGAATTTCGTCTTTTAGTAGCTGGGAACCCATCGGAAGAAAAACCGCTTGGTTGGGGAGCAGTTTACGCAGGCAAATGTTCTTGAGGATCGCGATGTCGACCTCTTCGATGGGATCGAGCAAAATACATTTAATGCCGTGGCGCTGGCTTATAAGTACGGTGCCGAGATTTAGCTTCGGAGGGATGCGCGGACTCTGGTTTTTGGTCGGATGGACCAAGGGATCCAAATCGAGCGCGGGTAGTTGAAAGGGGGCTAGCATATCGCGGCGTGGAGAGCGGTCTTTGCTGCTTTTGCGCGACTTGCTAAAGTTCTTGGCGTGTTGGGCGTCGGAGGAAGGGCCTCCGATGATTTTTCTTAACGAGCCAAGCAGGCTTTTTTTTGGCTGCTTTTTCTTTGCCACGAGCGTTCCCTAGAGGGGATTTAAATGGCGTAGAGAGAAGAAATTGCGTCGTTCGGTTAATGTAGGCACAAATGCCTTTTTGTCAAATAATATAATAGGTTACGCACATGTTGTATGGTCTCGCGACACCTTTGAGGCTTGACTGGACAAGAGCGCGGTCGTAAGATATCCGAACCTATTAGGGTGTGGAGCTACCAACGCTGTTTTGCGGGTCCATAGAAAGGAGCAGATTTATGGCAAGGGGGGTAAATAAAGTCATCTTGATCGGCAATTTGGGCGCCGATCCCGAGGTGCGCTATACGCCCGATGGCGCTCCGGTAGCCAATTTTAATTTGGCTACCTCTGAGAGTTGGAACGATCGTACAAGCGGTGAGAAGCAAGAGCGGACCGAATGGCATCGGCTCGTGGTGTGGCGCAAGCTTGCCGAGATTGTTGGTCAATATCTCAAAAAGGGCAGTAAAATTTACATCGAAGGCAAATTACAGACGCGGTCTTGGGAAGATCAGTCCGGTCAGAAGCGTTATACGACAGAGGTCGTTGTCAATGAGTTGCAGATGCTCGATTCGCGTGGTGAAGGTGGAGGTGATGGAATGTCTCGAGATCCAGGTCCAGCCGCTCAGCCCGAATATGGACCTCCTCCTGGCGGCGCTGCCGAGGAGGACGATCTACCCTTCTAAATCGCGTTTGTCAAACAACTAAGATCCAAGGCCGCAGGAGTGCGCTTCATCCTGTGGCCTTGTTTGTTTTGAGGTAAGAAAACCATGGCCGGAAGTTTCTTTCATTTGTGGTTAGCCGAACAGGCCTTGCCCATGGTTTTTGCTGATGGCGAGCCTACGGATCAAATGAGAGCGGCTTTTGCCGCGGGGGCTGTTGGACCAGATATCGGTTTTTTTCCGGGTGGGCCCTTTGCATTTTCGCATCGGGTACACCTCGAGCACTGCGCTGATTTTTTACGTGGGCTTAGCGACGGGGCGAAAAGTGACGTAGAGCGGGCATTTGCCGCGGGGTGGGGGCTGCATGTTTATACCGACATGGCTATACATCCATGGATCGAAGGCGAAGTGGTAACTCTGCTGGATTCCGGAATAATGCCAGCGCTCCCGGATCTCTGGCATATGCGTTTGGAGTGGGGTGTGGATGGTCGCCTGCTTTCACAGGAGGGTATGGAGGATCTTTGGGCGCCCGAATTACATTTTCCTAGTCGCAGAGACGGCAGTAGTTTGCTCGGAGAAGTGGGGGCTGGTTTTTATGGTGGGGATGCTGGTGAAGACCTGCTGAAAAGTGGAGCAACGGCAACTGCGCGATGGCTGTCTCGCATTCCCAAGATCTTGTGGTGGGGGGGGCATGCGGAGCGTCGGGGGCAAAGACCGAATCCCTGGTGTACTTTTCTATTTGCGGGATTGGGGCGCAAGGTCGCAGGAGAGTGGTTACAGCGCTGGCCCTATTTTAAAGATGTAGTGGCCTTGGCTAGTCCAATAAAACCGACCGATGAATCCTGGAAGCGAGTGGTCGTGCTCGGCGATAAGGCATTGCGTGGTTTTTGCGATGCTTGGCAAGGTGGCTTCGCCGAGTTGGGGAATATGGATTTATACCGAGGCGAGGTCGCCGATGATCGAAGGTGATGAATTTCGTTTCTGGCTGGGCTTAATTGTAGTAGCCGGCATTCATGCGGCTGTGTTGTACGGCCGCCGCTGGGGTGATAAACCACGATTATTGGCTGACTTGCTCGATTCTCGCTTGCACTACGCGGTTACAGGGCTTGTGCTCAGCTTGGCTGCACCGGAGGGGATGCGGACGACGATTGGTGAGGGGGTTGATATTGCCATGGTCTTTTTGGCGGGTATATTTGGCCTAATCGTCGGGGGAAGTTTTGATTGGCGGCTGATAAAGCGGTTTACTAAGCCCCTGTTGTGGCTTGAAGTGGGGCATCTGGCTTTGCTCGTAATGACGGTGTGGTTATTCACCTATAGTTTTTTTAGCGGCGTTGTAGATCAGATAAATGGAGGGGGCGGGGCGCTGATG
>DQLG01000780.1 GCA_015660315.1 Candidatus Latescibacterota bacterium | reverse complement strand
TTTTTGACAAGAAGGGTGAGCAGGTCTCCGAAACCCAGTGGGAAGGGCTGCCCAAAGTGATCCGGGGGCCGGTAGATACAACAATCGTCGTCGGCGGTGACTGGGGCGAATGGAGCAATTTCTATCAGTCCTCGAATGAACTGTTCAAGTCGGAGACACCACGGCGTTTCATCCAGCTCGAACTGATCGCTTCCACCGAAGACCCAGAGGTCGCGCCGCTTATACACTCTCTTTCGATTGAATTCGAAAATGCCTTAGTCCAGGAGGCTAGAGGACGTCTGCTGCCACGCAGTGTCGCAGTGAACGAAGATACTCGTTTCATTTATTCGCTATGGCCCAGCGCAGACGCCCTTGATGTGGGTTTTGACCAACTGCGTATCAGGCTGCCCAGCTCAGTGGATATCGACGGTGTGGCCGTGCGGGTTGGTGCGACACCGGTACAGCCCAGCGCGTTGCGCGCCGAAGGCGATACGCTGCTCTATATAACGATGTCTGAACCCGTATTTACCGATTCGGTGCAGATCGAATTTACCACCCGGGTATTGCGCAATGCCACATTATTTGCCGTTGATCTGGGTCATAGTCAGCAGCCGGGGCTCTGGCAGTCGGTTGACGCGGCCGATCGCCGTGCGAATATCGTCTTTCTGCCGGATCTGGTAGGCAGTAGCCAACTAATCGGCGATCTGTTGATCGCCCCGCCGATTTTCACGCCCAATGGTGACGGCATCAATGAGCAAGTGGAAATCCGCTTCGCCTTGTTCAAAGCGACTCTGGCCAACCCCAGCGTGCGGATTTTCGATTTGGCTGGCCGATTGGTAGCTTAACTCGATCAGCCGCAGGGGACGGATATTAAGACCTACACTTGGTCGGGGCGCGGTACAGATGGGAAGGTAGTGCAACCGGGGGTCTACCTTTGTCATATTGACGCCGGGGCTGAAGCGGGGGACGCCGTGGTTGTGCGCACTTTGCCCGTAGCCTATTGAGGAAAAGACCACGGACCTTGCGAAAAGTCCTGTAGCGTATTGCATCTTGCACCAGTTGCTTGGGAATGCGTTTGATGTCTGTGCGCGCACCTTGCATCGGTGCCTTAGCGGGTTATTCGCTTCGCTGCGTCTTAATTGTTGCCCGCCATAAATAAACCGTAAATAAACCACGGTCCCCATACCTATGGCGCAGTATCCCGACTAAAGAATCGACTAGAGTTCCCAAGACAATGCGAAAAAGGCATAGAAGAATGAAGTCATACCTATAGATATTTTCTATTGACCGTATAGTAATAATCAATTTGCCGAATAGATGGTCTTCCCCGATTTTAGATCAACGACAAAAATTTGACCTCAAAAGGAGATCTACCCGTGAATCAACCCACAAATATCGCCCCCGCCTCGGGCAAACTCGGCGTTTTGATGCCCGGCATGGGCGCTGTGGCTACAACTGTTATTGCCGGTGTTGAGGCGATCAAAGCCGGCATTGGCGCGCCCATTGGCTCGCTGACGCAGATGGGCACCATTCGCTTGGGCAAGCGCACCGACGGCCGTTCGCCGCTGATCAAGGACTTTGTGCCTTTAGCTGGTCTCGACGATTTGGTCTTCGGCGGTTGGGATGTCTTTCCCGACGACGCCTACGAATCGGCCATACACGCTGGAGTTTTGCCCAAAGATCAGCTCGACCAGATCAAGGACAAATTGCAGACCGTCAAGCCTATGCCAGCGGTCTTTGACCGCAATTACGTCAAGCGTCTGGAAGGCTCAAATGTCAAGAGCATGAAGAGCAAGTGGGACGCGGTGCTGGAAGTGCGCGACGATATCAAGCGCTTCAAGGCCGACAATGGCTGCGAGCGTCTGGTAATGATCTGGTGCGGCAGCACCGAGATCTACATGGCCCCGCACGAGGTGCACAATACGATCGAAAGCCTCGAAAAGGCAATTAAGGAAAACCACCAGGCGATTCCCCCGAGCATGATTTACGCCTACGCCGCGTTGCAAGAATGCGTGCCCTTTCTCAATGGCGCACCGAACTTGACGGTCGACGTACCGGCGATGGTCGAGTTGGCCAAGCAGCAGGGCGTATGTCTCGGCGGCAAGGACTTCAAGACGGGCCAGACCCTGATGAAGACCCTGCTGGCCCCAGGGCTCAAGGCCCGCATGCTCGGCGTGCGCGGTTGGTTTTCGACCAATATCCTCGGCAACCGTGACGGCGAGGTGCTAGACGATCCCGAATCCTTCAAGACCAAGGAAGTCAGCAAGCTCGACGTGTTGGAATATATTCTGCCACCGGAGCTCTACCCCGAGCTCTACGGTGACATCTACCACAAAGTGCGCATCAACTACTATCCGCCGCGCGGTGACGAAAAAGAGGGTTGGGACAATATCGACATCTTCGGCTGGTTGGGCATGCCGATGCAGATCAAGATCGATTTTCTCTGCCGCGATTCGATTTTGGCCGCGCCGCTGGTGCTCGACTTAGTGCTCTTTACCGATCTGGCGCAGCGCTCGGGCATGTCGGGGATCCAGGAGTGGCTCTCGTTTTATTTTAAGAGCCCGATGACATCGCCCGACCTCTATCCCGAGCACGATCTCTTTATTCAATTGATGAAGCTCAAGAATACGCTGCGCTTTTTGCAAGGTGAGGATTTGATTACGCATCTGGGGCAGGAGTATTACGACTAAACGGTTGGTGCGCTATGTAGAAAGCCCCGGGGGCCTGTCGGCGCTCGGGGCCTTTGCGTTCTATGAGGTGTTAGGAAACTTTTAAGATTGTTTCTCCGTCGGCATTGGGCAGCAATGTCAGGATCTGGTCGAAGAAGAAATTGTGCGCCATATGGCGCCGTGGTGCTGCCTGGCTCTCTTCATTAGAGCTGTTCGGCCAGTTCTTCGGCCGGATAGGTGAGGATTTCGGCCAGGGTCGGGTGGTAGTGGGGGATTTTGGCCAGATCGTGTACCGTGCCACGGAAATACATTATCGCGACCAACTCGTGTATCAGTTCACCGGCTTCGGGCCCGACGATATGCGCGCCGAGAATCTCGCCCGAGCGCGGGCCGCAGAGGATTTTCACATGGCCGAGGGTTTCGCCCATGGTCATCGATTTGCCGTGGTCGTCAAAGGGATGACGGGCGACCAGATAGGGCCGGTCCTGGCTCTGGCAGTCCTTTTCGCACAGCCCGACGCTGGCAACCTGCGGGTCGGTAAAGACGACTAAGGTATTGAGCCGTTCGTCAAAACGGTGTTCAGGGCGGTTGGGGTGTGTGGCATTATAAGCGGCAATCTCGCCCTGCTCGACGGCGATGTGCACGATCTCGTGTTCGCCGTTGACGTCGCCGACGGCGTAGATATGCGGCTGATTGGTGCGCATGGCGCCGTCGACTAAGATCCGGCCGTGGTTGGTCTCGACGCCGGCTTTGTCCAGGTTCAGCCCATCGGTATTGGGACGGCGGCCTAGGGCTTGCAGAATTACATGGCCGGAGACTGTTTTTTCTTCGCCATTGTGGGAAAAATGCGCGCTGGCGAGGCCGTCTTTGTCGCGGGTGAATTTGTGCAGTTGCGTTGCGGTGTAGACCTCCATGCCCTCGGCGCGAAAACGCTCTTCAACCGGCCGGGCGAGGTCTTCGTCGCCGGTGGAGAGGATGTGGTGGCTGCGTTGGATCAGTTTGACCTTCGTGCCAATACGCTGGAAAAATTGCGCGAGTTCGGCAGCGATGGGCCCGCCGCCGAGCACAATCATGCTCTCGGGCTGTTCGCGTAGCTCTAGGGCTTCGTCGCTGGTGATATAGCCGGCTTGGTCCAGGCCCAGAATGGAGACGTGGCGGATGGAGGAGCCGGTGGCAATAATAAAACGATCGGCTTCGAGGACCTCGTCGCCGACCTGGAGCGTGTGTGGCGTGAGAAAGCCGGCGCGTTGTTCGTAGAGGGTGAAGCGGCCGTCGTGCAATTGCTCGCGGCGGTAGTCGGCGAATTCGCCGATCAGCCGCGCTTTACGGTCGATAATGGCAGAGAGGTCGGCGCTCACTTCGACCGGCGCTAGGCCGAATTCGGTGGCGCGTTCGAGGTGGGCGGCGATTTCGGCCGAGCGCAGGATGGCCTTGCTGGGCATGCAGCCGCGCAGGATGCAAAGTCCTCCCCAGGGGCCGTGGTCGATGACGGCGACGTTAGCCCCGGCCTCGTGGGCGGTGCGCGCCGCGGCATAGCCTGCTGAACCGCCGCCGATGATGACGATGTCGTGGTTCATATTTCCCATAATTTCATTTTTACCATACTCTATTGGCCTGAGGTCAATGACTTGAATACATCCCACACCATACGCGTTGCAGCGCTCTGCATTCTGCTCTGTGTCCCCGCCCGGGGCGAGGAGTCGGAGTATACCATACGCGGCTTCGATCCGCGTATCCAACAGGGCGTGGATCTGATTTACAATTTGCGCTTTGTCGAGGCTGAGCGCCACTTCCAGGCGGTGATCGAGGCGGCGCCGGACAATCCCCTGGGGTATTTTTTTCGCGCGATGGTCGTCTGGTGGCGGGTGCTCGTAGATCTGGATGACGAATCGCACGACGAGGCCTTTTATCGGGCGCTGCAGGAGTGCGTCGATGTCTGCGATCGGAGGTTGGAACAAGATCCGATGGACTTCGATGCGATTCTCTTCAAGGGCGGCGCGATCGGTTTTCGCGGGCGTTTGCGCGGTGACCGAGGGCAGTATTTGAAAGCGGCGCGCGACGGTTTGCGTTGTCTACCGCTCTTGGAAAAAAGCCGCGAACTGGACCCGACGAACAAAGATATCCTCTTTGGTCAGGCGGTCTACCACTATTTCGCCGAGGTGATGCCGAAAGAGCATCGAATCGTTCGACCTATGATGGTCTTCTTGCCCGATGGCGATCGCGAATTGGGTTTGCAACAGTTAGGAGAAGTCGCCCGCGAAGGCGTCTACGCGCGCACCGAGGCCGCCTATTTCCTCGCCCAGATCTACCGTATGTTCGAAGAAGACAACCACCAAGCGTTGCCCTGGTTTGAGAAACTTTATGCTCGTTATCCCGACAACGCGCTTTTCCATCAATATACTGCGCGCTTATTGGTCGAGCTAGGCCGCTGGCGGCGGGGTTCGGCGCTCTACGAAGAATACGTGCGCCGCAATTTGGCCGACCAGGCGGGTTACCACCGCCATGGCCGCATCGAGGCGGAATATTATCTGGGCAAATACGCCTATTTCAAACGGCGCCTTCCCGAAGCGGCTGAGCATTTTGCCGTGGTCGATCTTCTTGTCGGCGATAGCGAGCGCGAGCGCGATCGAGCCTACGCCGCGCTGGCCAATTTGCTGTTGGGGCAGATCCGCGATCTGCAGGGGCGGCGAGAGGAAGCGGTAGTTTGCTACGAGCGGGTGCGCGATCTGCCCGATTATGCGGGGAGTCGTAAAAAGGCGAAGGGGTATTTGCGGGAGGCTTATCGAGAAGGCGAAGAGTAGAGTAAGGGAGAAAATCTAATGGTCAATGTTGGTTCCTTGCGGCAGGCCTTATTCTTGCTGCTCAAACTTGGTAATCTCCTCGTTGTAGACCCGCATTAGATCCAGATACATGATATAGCCCAAGAATTCGTCCTCCTCTCCCTCTGTCGTTTGCATCACCGGCAATTTGTCGTAATCCGAATCCAATAGTTTTTGCAATGCCTCATGCAGATTGTCCTCTGCGGCAATCGGGCTGACGTCGTTGACGACCATGTCCTCGATCAGGATCAAGCTGTGTAGTCTATCGTCAGCGGGAAGCTCCTGGTCTTCGAGGCCGATCATGCCGCGCAGACGGCCTTCGGCGTCAAGGACGACGAAGTGCAGGTGGCCCAATTTCTTGCTCAACGCGCTCAGCGAGAAGTAGCAGAGCGTGTTGCTGACGATGGCCTCGGACGTGTTCTGCATCAGGGGCAGGACCTCTTGGACTTGCAGATTTTGCAGAATGTTGACGGTGAGGTCCTTCATGTGCGAGGGGGAGTGGAATTTGTTCTGAACTTGGTTTTCGTAGATCGAGAAGTTGCGGGCGAAGATCAATGCTAGGGTGCTGACGAGCATCAGGGGGGGCAGTAGGTGGTAGCTGCCGCTGATCTCGATGACGAGGATCAGCGCTGCCAGCGGTGTATTGGCGACCGCGCCGAAGAACGAGGCCATGCCGACGACGATATAGGCGGCCGGCTGTTGCACGATATCGGGAAAGAACTGTTGGCCGAGCAGGCCCACCGCGCCGCCGAGCATGCCGCCGATAAAGAGCGAGGGACCGAAGACACCGCCCGAACTGCTACTGGAGATGGTGCAGCTAGAAGCGAGGATCTTGAGCAGGGCCAACACCAAAAAGGTGCGCAGCCCGAGTTCGCCGCCGAGCCCCTGTTGCAAAATACCGAAACCCGCGCCCAATACGCGCGTATCGACGAATGCCAATAGCCCCAATAGCAGTCCGCCGCAGCAGGCGATCCAGTAGCGCGGCAAGGGTAGGCGATTGAAGAGGTCGCGGGTGACGCGCAAGGTTTTGACGTAGAAAATGCCGACCATCGCGCAGAGCACGCCGAGGATCAAATAGAAGAACAGTTCGCGCACATCGGTAAACAGTAGGTCGGGCAGGATAAAGAGATGCGAGAAACCGAAGACGCTCATATAGATTGAGTAGGCGACGAAGGAACTGATGACGCAGGGTATCAGCGCGTCGCTTTCGAAATCCTCGCGGTAGAGCACCTCGACGCTGGCGATGGCGGCGCCTAGTGGCGCGCGGAAGATCGCACCCAAGCCCCCGGCGGTGCCGGCCAGCAATAGGATCCGCCGCTGGCTGGCCGAGAGTTTGAGTTTTGCGCCGAGCCACGATCCTAGGCTCGCGCCGATCTGCACCAGTGGCCCCTGTTGGCCGGCGGCCCCGCCCGAAGCCAGGGTGATGATCGTCGTCAGTGCCTTGACCGGGGCGACCACGGGGCGAATCTGGCCGCGGTTGTTGTGGAAGGCGTCGATCATTGCGTCGGTGCCCGCCCCTTCGGCTTCGGGGGCGAAGCGGTGGGCGAGGTAGCCGCCGGCCAGGCCACCGATGGCTGGCAATAGCAGCAATAGCCACAGGTGTTCGTTGTAGGTGGGCGTATCAAAAAAAGAGAAGTCGAAACGCACTTCACCGTGTAAGTGGTAGAGGTGGAAACCTGCGAGTTTTTCGGTCAGCAGAAACTTGGCCAGTTCGAGGCCGTAGGTGAATAATACGGCGCCTAGGCCCGAGACGATACCGATCAGCACGCTGTAGAGGTAGATGCGAGAGACGAACTCGAAGCCGAGCCAGCCGTGGAAAAAACGGGCAAAAAGGCCGCGATGGACCGGAGTGGCCTCAGGCACGGGCCGTGGGTTCGCAGGTTGCGCCGGTTGTCTGCCATTGGCGCAGGACCTCAAAGGCGAGGACCGCGCTGGCGGCGGCGACATTGAGGCTGTTCTTATAGCCGTACATGGGGATTTCGATTAATTCGTCGCAGCGGTCGAGGACGGCGCGGTCAATGCCCAAAGCTTCGTTGCCGACGACCAGGGCGAGAGGGCGTGGGTAGTCTATTGCGGTATAGCAGCGGCTCTGGGAGGTTGTTTCCAGCGCCCATACTGGTATCTCGCGTTCGCGCAGGTTTTCGACGGCCTCAAGGGTTGTGGCGAAGTGGTGGGTTTCGATATAGTCCAGCGTGCCCAGGGCGGTTTTGTCGAGCTTGGGATGGGGCGGGTGGGCAGTGTAGCCGCAGGTATAGATGCCCTGGAGACGGGCGGCATCGGCGGCGCGGAAAATCGCACCGACATTGAAGGCGCTGCGCAGATTGTCGAGCACCAGATACAGCGGGTGTTTGGGTAGGCGGGCGTATTCGTCGAGGGACATTTCAGCGTCGAAGTTGCGGACCTCGAAACTGGTTTCCTTGCCGTAGTTGCCCGGCTGCAGTTTCATGCGATCTCGTCCGGGCTCACAACACGACGTTCGGCCGCGGACAAACGGGCCGCCTCTATGGCGATTAGGGTCTGGCGCACGCTTTGCGCAGTGACGGCCAGTTCGGCACGGCCGGTTAGGGCGTCGGCGATATTTTCGTAGTAGGAACGCCAACGGCCTGGTATCGCTTCGACGACGGTTTCTTCTTCGGGCCGATAGAGCCGCGCGTAGTTTTGCGGTGCTTCGGCCGCAGAATCTATATCGCCGGCGATCATCGCCTTTTCCTGCGGGTCGAGGCCTTCTTTTACCAGCGCTCCTTCGGTGCCGAGCACATACCAGCGCGGTTTGGGCTGACAGGTCAACGACGAGGTTTCGACACGGGCTTCGACGCCATTGGCAAAACGATAGACGGCGAGGGCGTGGGCTTCGACATCTAGGTCGAGCACCGCGCCGGAGTGGAAGCTGGCGTAGACCTGTTCGAGCGGCGAGTCGACCAATTGCAGGGCCTGGTCGATCATGTGCGCGCCTAGATCGTAAAATTTACCGCCGCCGTGCGCCGCCTCGCTGCGCCAGCCGCGCGGTTTGCCGTATTGGCCCCAAAACAATTCAAACATAAAGGGATGACCAAGGCGGCCGTCGGCGATCAGTTTTTTCACCGTCAAAAAATCGCCGTCCCAACGGCGGTTCTGGAACACGCTGAGCAGGCGGTCGTGTTGTTGGCTGGCGGCGATCATCTGGTCGGCTTCGGCCAGGCTAAGGCACATCGGTTTGTCGGTGACGACGTGTTTGCCGGCCTGCATCGCCTGGATCGCCTGCGGGGCGTGCAGGTCGTTGGGAGTGGCCAGAACGACGAGATCGACGGACGGATCGGCGAGCACCGCGTCAAAGTTATCGAAGGTCTTTACGCCGAGGTCCCGCTGAATTTCCGTGCGAGCTTCGGCGCGACTAGTGGCGATACCATAGAGATTGAGCCCATCGGCGAGTCCGACTAGATAGGCGTGAAAACAGCGGCCGGCAAAGCCATAACCGATCACGACGACATTGGGTTTTTTCATAGTATTTTCACCTGTAGTCGGGTATTTTGTAGGCTATCTAATGAGTACTTATATTAAAGCCTGTCAAAGATTTGGGCAAATTTCAAAGGAGGCAGATAATGCGCATTTGCATAAGTTGACAGACTGGGGCTGTCGAGGCGATTCTATACTCGACGCCGACGGCGAAAAAGGTTTGGCAAGCCCTGCCATGCAGCGCTTTGGCGAGCAGCTGGGGCAGGGAGGTTTACTGCGAGATGCCGGTGATGGCCGAGTTGGAACCCGACGCCCGTTAAGTCGTTGATAAGGGCGCGGTCTGTTTTTGGGTTGCAGGTCGCTTGTTGGCCCTGCCCTATGGGCCGACCCCTATTTCACAGGGCGACGAGTGTCGGCTGGTGAAATAGGTCAATGTGCTCGGTCGGATCGACGGCGATGCGCGCGTTTTGACTGAAGTTGTAGATGGGGCGTCTATTAAGGTCGAGCGGGTCGAGTGAGAGCAATGAACACATATGGTCATTTTAGCCTTTCGGGTCTGATACCGCGCTGCTTGCAGCGCAAATTCGCGTATAGCCGACTCGATACCCCGCAGCTTGCTGCGGCGAGGCTTCATTTTCGCGTTTGCCCTGCGCGCGGGCTGAATCTTTTAAAGCAGTGACACTTTTCCCGGACTCAGGAGTTCTATATGGCGAAGGGTCGATCTGGTGGATCCAGGGCGACACTATGCTAAACGCTTTTTCGCCGCGGACTACGGCGCGGAGTGCAATGGATGTACGGGATCGAGTATGATGGGATCGCGCCAGCGCAAATATATAAGCTCGGCCATCGGCCTTGTCCTGTTGCTGTTTTTACACGGCTGCGGAATCGCCTACTCGGGCTATATGTCCCATTCGCTCAAGCGCTTGGAAAAGGGCGACTATGAAGGGGCGCTCGGTACGCTCGAAGAACCCGATAGCAAGACCAATAAGCTGCTCTACCATCTCGAGAAGGGGCTGATTTTGCATTATCAGGGCCAATACGAAGCGTCGAATCTAGAATTCGAACGCGCCGAACGCTTGAGCGACGTGCTCTATACGCGCTCGGTTTCGCGCGAGGTTGCGGCCCTGCTAGCCAACGATTCGGTCGTCGCCTATCGCGGCGAGGAGTTCGAATTGGCGCTGGTGCATTATTATCGCGCCATGAACTACCAGCGCTTGGGTGATCGCCAGGCGGCGCTGGTCGAATGCCGCAAGGCGAATCTGAAACTCGAAGATTACGCGCAAGAGGCCGAATACAAACTCAGCTATAAGAACGACGCTTTCCTGCAGTATATGACCGGGTTGTTCTACGAGGCCGAAGGCGAGTGGAACGACGCGTATATCTCGTATAAAGACGCTTTGAAAGGCTATCGCGCTTACAACGAAGTCTTTGGTCTGCAAGTGCCGCGCATGCTACTGCTCGATCTAGCGCGTCTGGCCAATCGCCTGGGCTATGACGATGAGGTAGCCCAATTTGTCGAGCGCTATCGGCTGGGTCCCGGTGAACTTAAACCCGCGCCCGGTGGCGAGATTGTGGTATTTATCGAGAGTGGTTTCGTGCCGCGTAAACGCCAGGTCGAATATAGCGTGCCGATTATGGAGGGCGAGCAGAAGGTGGCGTTGTGGGCGGTATCTGAACGCGCGGTGCACCGCTACCACCATCCGCGCGTATATCACCGGGGACGCGTCGACTATTGGCTAAAGGTCGCGCTGCCCGAATACCACGAAGTAAATTCGCAAATAGCCGGCGTGCGGTTGCGCGCGGGCAAAGAAAGCGCGATGGCGACCGAGGTCGAAGATTTAGACGCGATCGCCCAGCGGACCTTCGCGCAGAAATTCGATACGATCATGTTGCGCACCGTCGCGCGCAATTTGGCCAAGTATCTGGCGTCAAAGAGTATCGAAAAAGCTTTTGAAAGCGATGACTACGACAAAGAAAAAAACAAATGGGCGAAAGAGGGTTTGGGTGAAGTTTTAGGGGCGTTGGTCAATCTGTTTGGCGTGGCGACCGAAGCGGCCGATACGCGCAGTTGGCTTTCGCTGCCGCGCTCGATTCGCATCGCGCGCTTGCCAGTGACCGGGGGTGCGGTCGCACCGACGTTGGAGTTTATTGACGACCGCGGCCAGGTCGTCTCCGTGGAACCGTTGCCGGAGGTGCAGGTTGGGGCCGGGCAGAAGGTCTTTTTGAATTTCCGAACATTTCGCTGAGGAGCATAAAGCCATGTACGCTAAACTATGCACAATAGCCTTGTCATTGGCGTTCGCTTTGCCGCTGATGGCGCAACAGAGCGCGCCGGCTACGGGCAAAGCCGTTGATCCGCTGGCCAAGGGCGAGATCTTCAATATCGTCGATTGGGACGGCGGCCAGTTGCCCCAGCGCTACGAGCGCTCGGACCAGTTGCCGATGAGCCTGGAGGATGTTGGCAAATTGAGCGCGAGCAAGTTCAGCAGCGGCGCGATCACCAAGATGCTCGAAGAGCGGCGCTGCGCCTGCGATGCCTCGGTCGATGCACTAGTGGCGCTGAAAGAAGCCGGCGTTGCCGAAGAAGTGATACAGGCAGTGTCGCTGCATTCGCTGCCGCCAAACCGCTCGTTTGGGTTGATGATCTCGCTGGATTTCGAAGGCTTGGGCGGCGCGGCGGCAGTGTCAAACGAGGCGCGCAAAGGCTATCTCTATCTGATCGTGCCCGACGGCGACAAGGAGCGCGTTTTTATCGGCAATCTGCAGGCGATTCTCGCCGGCCGTTGGCAGCGCGACGCGCTGGTGGACCAGACCGATTTGCTGTTGCCGAAGAAGGTGCGGCGCGTCACTTTCGCCGCCGAGGTACCGCTCAAGACTTATGGCCCGAAGAAGGCCCTGGTCTTTACCTCGACGAAGCCGGACATTTACACCTCGGCCGATATTCCGGAGAAAGATCGGCCGGGCGTGCAGGAATTCGAATTCGACTATCCGTCTTCCTCGCTGGAGCGCATCTGCAATTTGCAGGTGTTGTACAGACAAGACGCGATGTTGGCCAACCGCTGGCATTTAGAGCGCACGCATTTTCAGTGCGAATGGGATTGAAAGGAGTGTATGCAATGAGACGCTATGTTTTCGCGACAGTCGCCCTGACGATGACCTTGGGACTCGCGGCCTGCGGTGGCCCGAGAGCCTTCACGCAAGGCCAGTACGGGGATCCGGAAGAGATCTCGATGCTCGACGACAAGTGGAACCAGAACGATATGCAGCTGATCGCCAAAAAGATGATCAGCTCGATGGAGACTTGGGTCGCCACCCAGGGAATGGACCAGAAGCCGGTGGTTATCCCGGAGATGCCGCGCAACCGCACCACCGAGCATATCGATATGACGGCGCTCTACGACCACGTCAAGACCGCGTTGATCCAGAGCGGGGAGTTCAGCTTTTTGGACAAAGCGGCCCGGCAAGAGGTCGCCGAGGAGTACGAATACCAGGGCTCCGGATATGTCGACCCCGATGAGGCCAAGGGGCCGGGTAAGCAAAAGGCGGCCGAATATTTCTTGGGCGGGACCATCACTTCGACTGTGCAGCAGGTGGGTAAGAACAAGGTCATCTACTACAAGGCGACCTTCGAGCTGACCGATATCTCGACCACCGAAATCGTCTGGATCGACCACAAGGAAATCACCAAGCACTTCAAGAAGAAGAGCATCGGGTTCTGAGAAAGGGCGCCTTATGAAAGTTATTGTTTTAGTCGCGACGCTGGTATTGGCTACCGGCGCGTTTGCGGATCCCGAGCTCGGTCGGACGGACGGCTCCGAGGGCAGCGAATACGGCAAGGGCGGCTATTGGAAGAACACGCAGGATGGTCGTTTTTATGTCGAGGGTTTTATGGGTTCGGCGACGGTGGATTTCGAGGATGATAAACTAGGCTCG
>DQLG01000237.1 GCA_015660315.1 Candidatus Latescibacterota bacterium | reverse complement strand
GAGCCGACGAAAGTAATTCCGCAAATAGTGGCCGTCGCCCACGCCGCTCTGTCGCCTTGTTTTGTCCTCAAACCCGAGCACCGACGCCACGCCACCCGGCCGCGTATGCCCATCACCGTGGTCTCGCTCGAAAAACTTACCGCCAACGCCGAGTTGCGCCATCTCTATGTGCGGGTGACCGCCAACGGCACAGTGCTCTATATCGAAGGCTATGAGGACGGCACTTATACCGACTTATTGGAATTGCGCGAGTATACTCAAGTCCGCATGCAGGCTTCCAATGAGGGCGGCGAAGAAGGCAGTGATCCCCTGCAAACTGGGGAGAAATACCTATACACCCTAGGCCGCACGCAAGATTTCTTCGGCGCCAACGCGAGCGCCATTATCGCAAAATGTGTTCGCGACGAAGATGGAGAAATGAAAATATTCCCCACTTTTCGCCCCAAAGTCGGAGATTAATCGTATCTATCCCCAGATAATGCAACTATCATATACGATTTTTCTGGGCAATGTACTTTTATCTTCCTAATGCCCTTTCTTTTTGTCGACATTTAATGCGGATCACAGAAATAGATTAGACAACTCGCTAACTTTAACTAAGTAATTGACGCGATCACTCATGTATATTGTCATCTTGACGCCACAAAGGCGTCATCATTTTAAAGAAGCCGACTCATGCAGTATGTGCACAAACTGGTCCTCATGGCCAGCATCCTTTGTTTAGGACTGAGCCCTGCCTTAGTCATGAACCACGGAGGTGACGAACACGGTGAGCACATGGGTGGCCCTGCGACGGCGGTGGTGGTGGCGGCAGCTAGTCCGCCCTGCTAAATACCGATAAAACAACGCGCGCTGATCGTAATAGATAGGAGTGCGTTGTTGTGTACGCCAGGCAATATTTTTTGACTTATCCGCTAACTATCCTAAATTAGTCCATTTTGTTGTTCTTTCGCTTCAAACAAGCAAACGCATGCAGGCAATCTCATTTAGCTTCAACTATCAGAATATAATCGCCGGGCAAGGCTTTGAACTAGCCTTTGCGGGTATGACCATCGTCTTTACCGCTTTGGTCCTCGTCAGCATCTTTATCGTTCTGCTGCCCAAGGTCCTCGTGGTGCTCAATCGACTCATTCCCGAAGTGCATCACCACACTGCGGCGCCACAACAACGCGAGACGAGCGACGAGACCGCAATCGCCGCGGCGATCGGCTTCGCCCTGCACACGCAACAACAATCCCGTTAGCCATGCATATTCTAGTTGAGTTCCTCGCCACCACCGCCGTGGCCAATATGACGATTGGCAACCTGCTGATGCTGGTCGTCGGTATGGTCTTTATCAGCCTGGCCATCCGCAAGGACTACGAGCCGCTATTGCTTGTGCCCATCGGCTTCGGTTGCATCGTCGGCAATATCCCATCGATCGCCAGTATGGCCGTCGGCGTCTACGACCAAGGTAGCGTACTCTCCTATATCTATTTCGGCGTCAGCCAGGGCATTTTCCCGCCGCTGATCTTTCTCGGCATCGGCGCGATGACCGATTTCTCGACGATGCTCTCCAGCCCGCGGTTGGTGCTATTGGGCGCTGCAGCGCAGATGGGCATTTTCCTGACCCTGATCGGCGCGCTCTACTTGGGCTTTTCACCCGCCGAGGCGGGGGCCATCGGCATCATCGGCGGCGCCGACGGACCGACGGCGATCTTCCTTGCAGCTAAACTCGCACCGCATTTGCTTGGGGCCATCGCCATCGCCGCCTATTCCTATATGGCTTTGGTGCCAGTGATCCAACCACCGATTATGAAGCTGCTGACGACCCGTAAGGAACGGCTGATTCGCATGAAGCCCCCGCGCGAGGTCAGCCAACGCGAAAAGATCATCTTCCCCGTCGTGGCCTTTTTGATCTGCGCGCTGATCGCCCCCGCGTCGATCGGGCTGATCGGCATGTTATTCTTCGGCAACCTGCTCAAGGAGAGCACTGTCACCGAGCGCCTGGCCAACACCGCTCGCACCGCGCTGATCGATATCGTCACCATCCTGCTCGGTTTCTCGGTCGGCTGCTCGACCCAGGCCCAGGCTTTTCTCACGCCGGAATCGATCCTGATCTTCGGCCTCGGCGCCCTGTCTTTCGCGGTAGCCACCGCCTGCGGCGTGCTCTTCGCCAAATTCATGAACCTTTTCAGCAAAGACAAAATCAATCCCCTCGTCGGCGCCGCTGGCGTCTCGGCCGTGCCCGACTCGGCCCGCGTCGTCCAGATGATCGGCCAACAGGAAGACCCTAACAACTACCTGCTGATGCACGCGATGGCGCCCAATGTCGCTGGCGTCATCGGCTCGGCGGTGGGGGCCGGCATCCTGTGGTCGGTGTTGGTGGGATAGAAACAGCTTTATAACAACGAGGATGTGATCGTGAGTAAGAAAAAAGTCCGCTTTATGTGCACCGCTTTCCGCGACGGCTTCCAGTCGGTCTACGGGGCGCGGGTCTTTACCCCAGATTTCCTGCCCGCCATCGCCGCGGCCAAGGACGCTGGTATAGACTACTTCGAAGCCGGCGGCGGCGCGCGTTTCCAATCGCTCTACTTCTATTGCAATGAAGACGCCTTCGCGATGACCGATGCCTTCCGCGAAGTGGCCGGCCCCGACGCCAACCTGCAGACCTTGTCGCGCGGGGTTAATGTCGTCGGCCTGGAGTCTCAGCCGAGCGATATCGTCAAGCTGCACGCCGACCTCTTCAAAAAACACGGCATTTCGACCATCCGCAATTTCGACGCCCTCAACGACGTCGACAACCTGATCTATTCGGGCCAATGCATCGTCGACGCCGGGCTCAAACACCAGGTCTGCGTTACCCTGATGGAGCTGCCGCCGGGCTGCACCGGCGCGCACGACTCGGCCTTCTATATCGACACCCTGCGCCAGATCCTCGACGCCGGCATTCCCTACGACTCGGTCTGCTTCAAAGACGCCTCGGGCACCGCCGTGCCCTCAAAAGTCTACGAGACGATCTCCGAGGCGCGCGCGATGCTGCCCGAAGATACCTTCATCCATTTTCATACGCACGAAACGGCCGGCATCGGCGTAGCGACAAACCTCGCTGCTCTAGACGCCGGTGCCGACGCAATAGACCTTTCGATGGCGCCCTGCTCAGGTGGCACCTGCCAGCCGGATATTATTGTCATGTGGCACGCGCTGCGCGGCTCCGACTACGATCTCGATATCGACATCGACAAGGTCCGCGACGCCGAAGAAGTCTTCAAAGAATGCATGGCCGACTACTTTTTGCCGCCCGAGGCGGTCGCCGTCGAGCCGATGATCCCCTGGAGCCCGATGCCCGGCGGCGCGTTGACGGCCAATACCCAGATGCTGCGCGACAATGGCATCATGGACAAATACCCCGACATGATCAAGGCCATGGGCGAAGTCGTCGAAAAGGGTGGTTTCGGCACCTCGGTAACGCCGGTCTCGCAGTTTTATTTTCAGCAGGCGTTTAACAATGTGATGTTCGGCACCTGGGAGCGCATCGCCGAATCCTACGGCCAGATGGTCTTGGGCTATTTCGGCAAAACGCCGGTAGCGCCGGACGCCGAAGTGATGAAGATCGCCTCGGAGCAGCTCGGCCTAGAGCCGACGACGCAAAAACCATTAGAACGCAACGACGCCGATCCGACGAAGGGCGTCGAAGCCGCGCGCAAGCAATTGCTGCAAGCCAATCTTGCGGATAGCGACGAAAACATCTTTATCGTCGCTACCTGCAAGGACAAGGGCCTGGCCTTTCTCAAGGGCGAGGCCGAGGTCGGGGTGCGCAAGATCGAAAAGAAGGAAGAAGCCGCACCAGCTGAAGGCCCGGCGCGTTATACCGTCACCGTCAACGGCAAAAGCTATAACCTCGCCATCGACGGCG
>DQLG01000168.1 GCA_015660315.1 Candidatus Latescibacterota bacterium | reverse complement strand
TATCTGGTGGTGTGTTGAGCGGGTTGTAACGGCCATTCGCTCCGGACGCTGATGGTATTATGTCACGCGAAGGGCGTGATAATCTCGGTCGCTGGTGACCGGCACCGGTTTTCCCTCTAAGAAGGCCCATTTGCCAATGGTGCAGGTGTCGGCGCGCACGAAGCCGTTGATATAGGAACGCCGTGGATGTGCGGTGCTATTGGGCACCGAGCCGTGTACGGTGAAGGAGGTGAAGAGGATGACATCGCCGGGCGCGGCCTCACAGGCTACGGCGGTGGAGACATCGACGTGCTCTGCGGCTTGGCCTGAGCGATTGGCTTTGAGGTCGCCGAGTTTGTGCGAATCGGGGACCAGGTGCAGGCAGCCATTGTCGATGGTCGCCTCGTCGACGGCGATAATGGTCTGCACGTAGTTTTGGCCCTGGTCGGTAAAGGCCGGCGTCGGGCGGGTGTCCTGGTGCCAGGGGAAGGCTATTTGTCCGCCGGGCATTTTAAAGTTTATCTGGTTGATATATTGTTTGAGTGAGCTGCCGATCAGCGGTTCGAGCAGCGCGGGGAATTTGGCGCTGGTGCGAATTTCTTCGAAGGCCGGGTGCAGCAGACTAGGCCATTGCACTTTGCGCAGATATTGCACGGCGGTGGGTCCAGAGATGGCCTCGGGGTGGTGCAGGTGGATATGCACGTCGCCTTGGCCTTTGAGCACTTCTTCGGCCAGATCAGTGCGGGCGGCTAATTGTTGTATATGGGCAAAGCCGGTGCGCAGTCGGTCGATCTCGTCGGTGTTAAATACGCCCCGTACGATATGGAAACCGCGTTGCCGGAATGAGTCGACATCCTGCTTGTTTAATGTCTGCATTTTGCTTTCAGCTGCTGTGGGTTAATTGGAACAGATTGGGTAGGAATAACAAATCTTGCGTTTGCACGCAAGCACGGGTTGTCCCAGCGTATTCTACAGGAGAAAGAGATGGCTACAACACCGAATATCATTTCCGTCGCGAATATCTGGGACCTGGGCATGCACAACGCCTTTACGGATTTATTGCATTTTGACGATCGCTGGTGGTGCACTTTTCGCGAGGCGGAGGACCACGGGCCGAGCATCGGCACGGTGCGCGTTATTTGCTCGGAGGATGGCGCAAACTGGCAATCCGCGGCGGTGTTAGAAGAACAAGAGGTGGACTTGCGCGATCCCAAATTGTCGGTCACGCCCGACGGGCGGCTGATGTTGGTGATGGGTGGCTGTATTTATGGCAGCGGCAAGTTTGGCACGCGGTCGCCGCGCATCGCCTTTTCGCAAGATGGCATCAGCTGGACTGCGCCGCAGAAAGTGTTAGCGGAAGACCATTGGCTGTGGCGGGTGACCTGGCATGAGGGCGTGGCGTATAGCGTATCGAAGCTGGGCGAGGGTGCCAATCCACGCCGCGGTTTCCTCTATTCGAGTACCGACGGCCTCGATTGGCGCTGGATCAGCGAGTTCTTTCTGCCCGATGACACCTGGACAGCCAGCGAGACGACGGTGCATATCATGCCCGATGAGACGATGGTGGCTTTAGTGCGCCCCGATTGGATCGGTACCAGCCGGCCGCCGTATATCGATTGGCAGTGGACACAGATTGGCGAGAAGATGGGTGGGCCGAACTTTATTCGTTGGTCGGATGGGCGTCTGTGGGCGGGTGCGCGCGGTCGGCACCCGCAAGGCGGGGCGGCGATGGTCTTGTCACGGATGACGCCGACCAGTTATGAACCCGTGTTGTGGTTACCCAGCGGCGGCGACTGCAGTTATCCGGGCATGGTTGAGCACGAGGGGGTGCTGTGGTTGAGTTATTATTCGTCGCACGAGGGCAAGACGAGTATTTATATGGCGCAGATCGAGGTGTAGTGCGTCCAGGTGCGCAGCGGCTATTGTCGGCGACCGTGGTCTAGTGCCGTATGGGTTTCGGGGTAGATTTCGGATACGGTGAAAAAGGGTTGCAGGAAACTGCCCGTGCTGCATGTATTGCACCAAGGTTTCGCCATAATTGAAGAGCAAGACGGGCTTAGGTCGACAGTAGCAACTCACGATAAGCTATGCTGCACATTAAAAAATTTTATGGCCGGATGTTGCAGGTCTTGTCCGATCTGGGCGTATAACCCATACTTCTCAGCAGCAAAGGAGAATGCCATGATCATCGATTGCCATACCCACGCCTGGGACCACTGGCCCTACGAACCACAAGTGCCCAACCCCGAAAGCCACGGCACGGTCGAAAAACTACTATGGGAGATGGACCAGAACGGGGTCGATAAGGCCGTGATCGTCTGCGCACGTCTCGAGCACAACCCGCACAACAACGACTATATCGCGCAACGCGTAAAAAAATATTCCGACCGGCTGATTCAATTTGCCGATGTAGATTGCTCGTGGACAGATACCTATCACGCCCCCGGTGCGGCGGATCGCTTGGCCGAGGCGGCAGAAAAATACCAGCTCAAGGGCTATACGCATTATCTCACGGACGATTACGAGTGGTTTGAGTCCAAGGAGGGCTTGAAGTTCTTCGAGAAGACCGCCGAGCTGGGGCTGATTGTCAGTCTGGCTTTTGGTGCGCCCTGGCACCCGCATGTGCGCAAATTGGCCAAGCGTTTCCCCGAGACAATTTTTATCGGGCACCATATGGCCGGGACGCGGGCGTCTGAGCGGGCGCCGCACCCGAACTTCGCGGAAGTGCTCAAGTCGGCGGAAGTGTCGAATATTTATTTGAAGATGTCGGGTTTCGCCTATGTGTCGCAGGTGGATTGCGAATACCCGTACTCGGATACGCAGTGGATGGTGCGCAAACTCTACGAACACTACGGTCCGGAGCGGCTGTGTTGGGCATCGGATTATCCGCCGGTGCTGTGGTATATGACCTACAAGCAGTCGTTGGAAGCTTTTCGCACGCATTGCACGTTTATCCCGGATAAGGACAAGGAATTGATCTTGGGGCGCAATATGCAACGCTTGTTGGGTATTAAATCTTGACGGTTATCGATACCGGATTATTGTTGGGTCCTTGCCCTTTCCGCACAGTTCCCTCTTCGGTGGCAGATGTGTTGGCATTGCGCCAGGCCGCAGGTTTCGATCGGGCGGTGGCGATGGGATTTCGCTCGCTGCTCTATTTCGATCCAATCGCGGGGTTGGAGCTGGAGCTGGCCGAATACGAGTCATTAGCGGAGTGGCTGCACTTTTATGCGGTGCTCAACCCTGAGTTTCCGCAATGGGCCGAGTTGTTGCAGCGGGTGAGCGCGGACCGGCGGCTGGTCGCGGTGCGATTGGTGCCGGCATTGCACCACTACGCGCTGGACGCGCCAATCGTTCGTGCGATCGTGGGCTTGGCCGGTGAATTGCAGTTGCCGGTGAATTTGATGGCGCGGGTTTTTGACGATCGCGTGGCGCCGCGCTTTGTCGAGCAGCAGGTACCGAGCATGCAGGAAGTAGCAAATTTTTTGACGCGATGCGGTGAAACCCGAGTGATCCTGTCGATGTTTTATTTTAGCGAGTTAGAGGCATTGGCCATCGATTGGGCGGGTTTGCGCAATGTCTATGTAGATTTCGGTTGTTGTAAACCAAATGTCGCCTCGCTCGACCGATTGGGCGAGTGGTTTCCGCTGGAACGGGCGCTGTTTGGCACGGGGGCACCGTTTTATTACTGGCAAGGGAGCCGGTTGGGTTTGGCGGGTGCGCGTATGGACGATGGAGATAAAAGCGGGATATTGGGCCGCAACGCGCTGGAGGTGTTTGCATGGGATTGATCGAGGAATTGCAGCGCTTTCGCGTGATCGACGCGCATGCGCACAATTGGAGCCTTTTCGCCGATACGGCCTATCTGAGTGAGTGCCTGGATCGTTTTGCTTTGCGAGGTATTGTTATTCTCAGCAATCTGACCGGTGGTTACGACCCGACGCCGGCGGAAATCATGCAGAGCAACGAGGATACCGCCCGGTTGCGCGACGCAGTGGGGGAGCGAATCCTGCCCTTTTGTTATGTCAATGCGGCCTATCCCGAGCACGCGCTCGAACAGATCGAATACTGGGCCGGACAGGGGTTTTGCGCCCTGAAGTTCTGGGTGAGCCAACACGCGACGGATGAGCGGACCTGGGTGGTGACTGAAGCGGCTTTGGCACGGGGTTGGCCGGTGCTCTACCACGCCTATTATCGCCCGCACGGCGATGCACCGCCGAACGAGGCGCCACCGCTTGAGATTGCCGAGTT
>DQLG01000316.1 GCA_015660315.1 Candidatus Latescibacterota bacterium | reverse complement strand
TTTGGATAGACTACCAATATTCCCAATGTTCCGAAACTCGCCTTGATTATAGGAAAAGAGACGGGCAAGCCTATTTGCAAATGTGTCCTCACCCGTAAGCAAGAGGTCAAGGTCGCCATCGTTATCGTAATCGCCCCAAGCCACGTCTCCGTTGCGCATCGCGATCAGACCGGCTTCCTCGTCGGCTACCAGCACGCCATTGTTATTGTCGTAGAACAGGCTTTGGGCTTTCCCACTGCGGTTCTGACCCATAATAACGAGGTCGAAATCGCCATCTGCATCGACATCCCCCCAACTCATAGCAGCCTCGTTAAAGGCGCGTAAACGTTGGTCCGAAGAGACGAAACGACGAACATTGAGGATTTGCTCTTGCGACCAGGCCGATTGCGCATAGCCGTCATCGACGGTCTGCACGCTCCAGAAATACGTATCGGGCGGCAGGCTGCGGCGCAAGATCTTGTTGGTTTTAAAACCGGTGTTGCCCGGCCCGGACGTCACCGCCCCGCTGAAGACATCATCGCCTTCCGGTTCGGTACCGAGTCGCAGGTTATAGGTCAGCTCGTCGCTTTCGGAGTCGGCGCCTGGGGACCAACTGAAGAGAATGCGATTGCTAGTGACGGTGGGTTTGTTCAGGGAAAGCGGTGGAGTCGGCGTACTATTAGGTTGTATCGTGCCTTGGTTGTTATAAAGGGTGGTGTGGCGTTGGCCGTTGGCGTCGCTGCCGGAGAGCAAGAGGTCGGCGCGACCGTCTTCGTCGTAATCGACCCAGGTGGCGGAGCCGCCGGTGAGACCCTTGAGCAAGGTTTCGGTCGAGACACCGTTTAAGCGGCCGTCTTGGCTGCTAAAGACAAAGGCCTGGTAGTCCGAGAGGATGGAGCGCCCTGTGGCGGCTAAGTCGAGATCGCCGTCGTTGTCGTAGTCGATCCAGGCCAAATCACCATCGACGCGGCGGGTGGTGTTGAGGTTGAAGGTCTCGTCGACGGCCAAGACACCGGTGGTCCGGTTGCGATAGAGCAGAAAGGACGTGCCCCAGCTTCCTTGGCGTCCGGCGATGGCGAGATCTAAATTGCCGTCTGAATCGTAGTCGGCCCAGGCCAAAGCGCCGCCTTTGACTTGGGCACCGGCGGTGATCGTGCGATCCAGGCCCAAGGTGCCGGTCGGATCGTTGAGATAGAATTCGGTGACTTCGCGCAGCCCCCCGGTGGTGGTCACATTTTCACCCGAGACGGCTAAGTCGAGGTCTCCATCGTTGTCGTAATCGGCCCAGGCCAAATCTCCGTTGTGCAAATTGACGAGGGTCTCGCTGTTGATATCGTCGACTTGCAGCACGCCGCCGTCGTTCTGGTAGAGCAAGGTCAGGGAAGTGCCATTGGCGCCCATGCCCGAGACGATTAGGTCGGGATCGCCGTCTGAATCGTAGTCGGCCCAGGCCAGTGAAGCATAGCGCACGCCCTGTAGGGAGGCTTCGCCATCGTTATCGAGTTGCAGGCGGTCTAGGGCCAGGACGCGCTCGCCGCTGCTCGCGTCGTTGAGGTAGAGCCTCAGACTTTCGTTGTTTTCGACGTCCCAACCAACGACGGCCAAATCGAGGTCTCCGTCGTTGTCGTAATCGGCCCAGGCCAGATCGCCGTGATAAGCGCCAATCAACTGTTGGCTCGGCGCCTGGTCCTCGAAAAGCAGGGCCTCGTCGTTGCCGTAGATGCGGACGATGCGCATGCATTGGCCGTCTTCGGCTATTTCGCCCATTAGCGCCAGATCCTGGTCTCCGTCGGCGTCGTAGTCACCCCAAGCGGCGGAGCCTGCCCATAGACCGGGCAAGGTTTGGCCCGACTCAACTAGGGTTTGCGCGTTGAGCGGGTTTTGCAAGGCCAAAAGACTTAGGATGAGGACGGCGTGTTTGAGCATAGAATCCATTTAAATAACGGAATCGCGTTTTTTCGCGAATCGCGTATGCTAACTAAAAGTATAGTATGTGCCCCGCCTTTCGCCAAGTGGGTTTTTGTCGAAACGGCTTTAGAGAAGTTCGACGTCGTCCATATCTACTTCGGCGGCTACCGCCGTGCCGAGAATGGATATATTGAGGACGATGCGGTAAGTCTCTTTGCGCGACGATATTTTGCCGGATACGCCCTGTAGGGGGCCTCTGACAACGCGGATACTCCGGCCCCGTTTGAGTTCGGGGTATATGTTGAGGTCATTGAGGCCCGAACTGGCCAGGTAAATTTGGCGCAATTCGCCCAACAACAGGGCTTGGTTGACCACCTCTATGGTCCGTACCAAATAGCCGCTGCGCAGCAGTTCCAGGCGTTCGGCGGAATTGCAGCATGCGAAGATATAACCCGGCAAAAGCGGCACGTCGAAACTGTAGCGGCGCTGGCCTTTGCTCTGTTGGGGACGACTTTGGCGCAAGGGCAGGTAGTGGCGGATTTCGAAGTCGAGACAGGTCTTGGAGGCTTTTTTTTCGCAGCGCGGCTTGGTATGCACTACGTACCAGAGGTGGTCTGCCCCGCCCGGGAGAAAAAGGCGGTCGGCCTGCCCCAGGGGGTTAGCTTCTGGCGAAGTGGTAGCGTCATTCATCGGGTAACCCTCTAATGCGATCGATCAGGTCCGAGCTGGACAGCCCTTGCCAGAGAGGCAGGGCGCAGACCCGGCCGCCGTGCGCCTCAACGATTTCGCGGCCGACAATGTCCTTTTGCGCGTAATCGCCGCCCTTGACCAGGACATCGGGCAAAAGGTCGTTTACGAGGCTTTCGACGCTCTTTTCGGGGAAAATGCAGACATGGGAGACGCATTGCAAAGCCGCGAGCAAAGCGGCTCGGTCCTCCTGGGCAACTATGGGGCGGCCCGGGCCTTTGAGGGCATGTACGCTCTTGTCATCATTGAGCCCGACGGCCAGGCAATCACCCAATGCGCGGGCCTGGCGTAGATATTCGACGTGGCCGCGATGCAGTATGTCAAAGCAGCCGTTGGTGAAGACGAAGGTCTGGCTGGCATCCTGCAACGTACGGCGGATGGAGAGCAACTGCTCGTGCGTGACGTTTTTACTCATGTGGTCTTTTAATCTTAAACAGACGGCCTTTCGCGAACGAACCGCGAAAGGCCGTAAAATATGGGGTGGATGACGGGATTTGAACCCGCGACCCCCTGGACCACAACCAGGCGCTCTAACCAACTGAGCTACACCCACCACAAGATGTTAAGAATGTTATTCTATTCAGATCTGGCGTGCCCAGCAGGATTCGAACCTGCGACCGTTTGCTTAGAAGGCAAATGCTCTATCCAGCTGAGCTATGGGCACATGAGCTGCTTGCCACGCCCGTTTAGATCCGTTGGCACTGAGCTATTAAAATAAAGGTACAGCAAGCAGCTAGGCAAGGGCCTGCTATCTTCCTGAGGTTAGAGCCGTTCTCCCATTTGCCCTGAACCCACCGGAAAAGTGATAGCGAACTCTGTCCCCGCTTCGCTGTGCAGCTCAATGCCGCCCTGTAGTTGGCGCGACAGGATGCTGATCAGTTGCAGGCCGAGGGAAGTGGATTTGCGATAGTCGAAGCCTTCGGGCAGGCCGATGCCGTTGTCTTGCACGACGAGTCGCGTATCCCCGTCCTTATTCGGGCCGAGTTGCACGGATATTTTCCCTTTGCGGCCGTTGGGAAAAGCGTATTTGAGCGAGTTTGAAATCAGCTCGTTGAGCATCAGGCCGCAGGGAATGGCCTGGTCGAGATTGAGCAGGACATCGCTGACTTCGACTTCGAGCTCGATGTCTTGGGGGCTGATCTTGTAGGTTTCGAAGAGGTTGGCGATCAAGGCGGGGATATAGTCGGAGAAGTCCAACCGGGCGAGGTCGTCGGACTGGTAGAGCTTTTCGTGGATCAGCGCCATGGTCTTAATGCGGTTTTGGCTGTTGACGAACATCTCCACTTCGCGCGGGCTACTGATATCACGAGTCTGCAGACTGAGCAGGCTGGACACGACCTGCATGTTGTTTTTGACTCGGTGGTGGATCTCTTTGAGCAGAACAACTTTTTCTTGCAGCGACCGCTGCAGTTGGTCGTTGGCGTCGGAGAGCTCGACGGTGCGCTCCTGCACGCGCAGCTCCAATTCGTCGAAGGCGCTTTGCAGTGAGACTTCGGCCTCTTGGCGTACGCCAATCTCCTGTTGCAACTCGGCGTCGTGCGATTGGATCTGCTGCAACATATCGTTGAATTCTTCGGTCAGCTCACCCAAGTCGTCGTCGGCGTATTTGGTGGCCCTGAGTGAGTAATCGCGGTTGCGGGATACCTGGTTGGCGGTATCGACGAGGTGGTTGATCGGGTCGGACACGGCGCGCAAGTATTTGAAACCGAGCAATAGTGCGAGGGAGGCGCAGGCGGAGATGATCAGCAAGGTGGCGACGATGGAGCGTTGGACCTGGTCGTAGAGGATCTCGACATCCGATTCGATATGGACGATACCGATGAAATCGCCGTCTTGGTAGATGTGCTTGACCCATTTCAGTTGTTGCCAGCCGAAGGTATATCCCTCGCTCAAGGGCCGGTCGGGTTGCGGGGGTTTGCTCTCGTCGCGGGCGTAGACGGCGAAGACGTCCTCTGTCGGGGTTAAGAAACAGGCGCCGGTGATATGCGGTTTTGCGCGGAGAGAGGCGAGCGTTCTCTGCGCGTCGCGGCTGGCCTTGAAGCGCAGGGCGGCGGTGCCGTTGTACCCGAGGATTTCGGCCGTGGTCTCCAACTCGGCGATCATGAGGGTCGTGAAGGTGAGAATCTGATAGGCGACGATGGCCACCGAGGCCAGCAGCATTCCGGCCATGGTGGTGGCTACGACGATGGCTGTTAGTTTGCGCTCGAGGGGTAGGTTGTGGAACCAGAGCATCGCCTTAGTTCTCGTCGGTCTCAATGACGTCCAGCGCTAGGCTCAAGAGACTGGCGCTGATGTCGAGACCGGTTCGGCGCGCCGCACCGAGGTTGATCACAAAGGCCAGGTGATCTTCGGCGAAGGTCAAGTAGAGGATGCCGCCATTATGAGCAAAGGGGTCTTTTTGGCCAACGGTGAGCACATGTCCCAGGCGCAACCGCTCCGGATGCTGGCCTTTGATTTTTTGCAGGTCTTCAGGCGAGCAAAACAGCACCTGGCATGATTTGAAATCGGCGACCGTAGGGTAGTGGCGTACTTCTATGGGGCGGCCGTGCATCCTTTTGCCCTGGATCAGTTTCATCGAACGACCGAAAGGATTCGGGCCGAGGATAGCAAAGACAAATGGGGCGTCGGCGGCACCAAAGGCGTCCTCGGGCCAAGTGACGAGTTTGGCGAAGTTGTAGAGCAGAGCTGTTTTGGCTTCGTATTCGTCGGCCTCGTCGAGCCGACCGGCCGCGCCCGAGTAAGGGTAGAACAGCAACATGGCGACCACGGGGCCGAACCATATGTGGTGGAGTGCGCGCATCAGGTGACGCTAAAAGGTCCAGGTCCAGCCCAGGTCGAGGTGTACCAGTTCTTTGGGCTGCGGGCCGTTGAGGTCTTGATATATCGGGATACCGCAGCTGATTTGCAGGCCCATGCCTTCGCGCAAAACGATTTTTCCGCCCAGAGTCAAAGCCAACTCCTGGC
This sequence comes from Candidatus Latescibacterota bacterium, assembly GCA_015660315.1. GTDB lineage: Bacteria > Latescibacterota > UBA2968 > UBA8231 > UBA8231. The sequence goes on along the minus strand of DQLG01000316.1, from coordinate 1,839 downwards.
CGCCGAAGAGGGCCGGGTTGGTGACCGGGGCGGGAAAGACCATTACGGGGACGGTATTGCCCGACGCGTCCGTCGTGGTTGCAAACACCGGATTGCCGTTTTCGTCCGATACCGGGCCTTCGGGGCCAATTTCCCGCAAAGGCACTTTGAGATCGTTGTCGACACCGCTGATCTGTCCCGCGACCTGGAAACCTAGCCCGACAAAGGGGTTGGCCCAGGAGAAGCGGTTGGTGCGCAGCGAGGTCTTCAGACCAAAGCGGTTGCCCAAGGTATAGTCGTGCGCATTGGAACCGAGTCTCAGAGTCGCGTAGGTGCGCGCGTCGTAGTGCAACTGGCCACTATTATTGCCGTAGGCCAGTGAGGGCTCGAAGTCGAAGGTGCCGGAGCCGATCTGCATAGTGTAAGGCAACAAGGTGTCGTTGTTCGGGTCGCGTGGGGTCGGGCCTAATTCGTCGATCGAGCCGGTGGGCAATTTGAGGCCCAGGTTGGCGACGAGGTGGCCATTGTCGCGTTGCCAGGCCAAATACGACACGGAGACGGAGATATCGCCCAGGCCCGATGAAGCAATATTGAATTTAGTAAAATTGGGCACGATGCTCTCGTGGTGGCTCAATTGCGATATAAAGGACAATAACAAGCCCAAGGTGAGCTTTTTGTTGAGGTGGTACGAAATATCGAAGAGGTGCGCCTGTTGGGTGATGGACGTCGGTGTGACCGGATAGGTATTGGCCGTGTAGCCTGGAATAATCTCGGCCTTTAGATCGGGATCAAAAGGTCCGTCTTGGTAGGCGGCGGCCGATGGCCTGCCCAAGACGTCGGGACGTAGTTTAAGATCGTTCGTGCCGTCGCGATAGCCGTCGAACTTGGAGTAGACAAAGCGATACCCCACGGACCAACGTTTGAGTCCCTGGCGGTTAATCCGCAGGGAGAGGATTTCTTCGAGGTTGAGTTCGGTCAGGTCGGTCGGTGGTTTTTGCGCTTTAGCTGGAGTAGCGGGCCATGCCAGAGCGATCGCCAAGGCAAATAACAACGCTCTACGGCAGAGGCTGGTGATCATAGAGAAACTCCCGATGTTGTTTTTTTCCGGTGCCATCGTTTTTATTTTTTTGGCTGAAGGCACTCTTCTAAGAATATATAACAACAGGCCAATCGCGACATACTTTTCTTCACCCTTTAAAGGATCTACATATTTGTGCTACCCGATTTTGACGAGTTGGCCAACTTTCGTATACTTGACCCGCGGTGAACCAGTATTGAAAGCGAGTTTCTGGACCTTATGAAGCATATTCTACTCATTGAGGACGAGGGTATTATCGCCCTGCAGCTTTCGCAAATGATTGAAGTGGGGGGCGATTACAGAGTCACGATCGCCCTCAACGGCCGAGAGGGTCTCGATGTTCATGCGGAAGATCCGGCCGATTTGGTCGTCACCGATTTGAATATGCCCGAGGTCGATGGTTTTGAGGTGATCCGCCAGATCGGAGCGAGTTCGCCGGAGATCAAGATCATCGTGCTTTCGGGCGCTTCCCAGGAAACGGAACAGAAGGCCATAGAAATGGGGGCCGTTCGCACGCTCTCTAAGCCGGTACAAGGCGTTGAATTAGTTGAGATTGTCAACGAGTTGATCGGCTGAAAATTCATTAGCCCCTCCCGCTTTTCTTTTCGCATAGAAATTCCGAATTATTAATCCGAAACTCGAAGTTTGACGGCCTGACGATCGTCTCAGAGATACTCGCGGCACGACGGTTGCCGGTATTTTTGACCTAATTGTTGGGATAATTACGCTATTTGCGCTGTAGTCTGGATACTTCTGCGGGCTCCTTGAATCCGGCTTGGGGC
>DQLG01000873.1 GCA_015660315.1 Candidatus Latescibacterota bacterium | reverse complement strand
GTAGCGGAACGGGACTTGCCGAAGATAGAGGCAGGGCAGAGGGCGCGAATCTATGTCGAAGCCTATCCACATATGGAGTACCAAATATTTGACGGTGAGGTCCGTTCGGTAGGGGTCGAAAGCACGCCCGGAGGCAGTTATCCGGTGCGGGTGGTATTGCGCGATTCGGTTTTGACGGCCGGGGGGTATCGCCTGGCTGTCGGCATGAAAACAGAGGCGCGGATAGTAGTGGAACGCGGGCGAATCGTCGAACTAGCCTGGGTGCGGTTGATGCGCAGTTTGGGCAAGGTGCACAAGGAAGAGTTGTATGTCGCCGCCGATCTTTGAACGCCCAATAGGCAAACCTATTTTTTATCAGAGCAAACCATGAATGCAGCTGCAGCAGGTAATGCGACTATTAATTTTTCTGCTTGGACCGGCCGCGGTGTCAAAGTCGCGGTAATAGACAGCGGTATTGACCCACAGCATCCCAAAATCAGCCGGGTCAAGGGCGGGGTCGAATTCGCGGTCAACAGCCGGGGCAAGGTGATACGCGGCGTAGGTATGGCACTCGTCGACCGGGCTGGGCACGGCACGGCTTGTGCGGGCATTATTCACCGCATTGCTCCCGCAGCCGAACTGTATAGCGTGCGCGTATTCGACGAATCGCTCTGTGCCGACGGTAGGGCGTTGCTCGAAGCGTTGCGTTGGGCGATAGAATATAGGATGGACGTGGTCAATCTGAGTTTGGGCACGACGGATCCGTCCCTCAAGGGGCCAATGGAGGCCTTGTGTCGAGAGGCGTTGAAACAACGGATAATACTTGTCGCTGCAGCCGATAACGACGGACAGGACAGTTTTCCCGCCATCTTGCCCGAAGTCATCGGGGTGCGCGGCGGGCAGGTGCAGGGGCCGCATGGTTATTACTATCGAGGCGATGATCCGATTGAGTGTACGGCGCGCGGTGATGCGCAGCGGGTCTGCTGGATGGACAAGACTGAGGTGATGCAACAGGGCAATAGTTTCGCCGCGCCGCATATAACGGGTATTGTGACGTTATTGCGCGATGCGCTGCCCGATGCGCCGTCGGCTGATGTGCGCACAGCTTTGGCGGCGAATGCGCTGGAGTGCAACCCGTCACCACACGGGGCGCTGTGCAACACTGCGTCGCAGGTGGTAACTGGGGCGCTTGCAAAGTGTGATATAGCGTCGGCCGGGGTTGGTGAGGATTCCACAATGTGTGGGGCGAGCGCGCAAGATCGATCGTCGGCTGAAGATTGCTCGTTGCATTGGATCCGAGGTGCGGCGCTCTATCCGTTTAATAAAGAGATGCATGCCCTGGTGCGCTTTAGGGATTTAGCGCCCTTTGCGTTGCTCGGCGTCGCGGATCCGGTCGGCAAGGGGCTCGTCGGCAAGGACCCGGCCGCGGTGATCGGCGAAGAGCCGATGGGGCTGGAGATTTGCGCTCGGATCGAGCGGGCCGCCGAGGACGCGGATACCCTGATCATAGGGTATGTCGACCAATTAGCTCGGATCGCAAAAAAGGATCTGTTGCGCGATTGCATCGAGAAAGCGCTAGATCGCGGGCAACACGTGTTCAGCTTTGGCCCCGTGCGGCCGGAAAAATATGGCGATTTACACCGCCGTGCGGCTGATCGCGGATTAAAACTGGTCTATCCACATATAGACGAGCGCGAGGTCTTGGCGGTTTTAAAAAGGGGGCCGACGGGTGATCCCGTCGACGCGCCGGTGTTGGGCATTTTTGGCACCAGCGCCTCCCAGGGGAAATTCACGGTGCAGTTGAATCTGCGGCGGCAATTACAGGCGTTGGGTTTTCGCGTTGGCCAACTGGGCACCGAGCCGCACGCCGAGCTTTTTGCGATGGACGCGTGTTTCCCGATGGGATATGCCTCACCTTTGCGGATTCCCCTACAGCACTATCCGGCCTATCTCGACGCGCAGATGCGGACAATCAACAAAAAACGACCAGATATTATCCTCGCCGGCAGCCAGTCGGGCACGATTCCCTACGATATCCACCATCCGCGAACCTATTCGATGTCGTCCTTAGCCTTTTTGATGGGCATTCGTGCCGACGCCTGTGTGCTGGTGGTTAACAGCGTCGACGCGGACGACTATATACAAGACACGCTGGATGCATTGCGCGGGGTGGGAAAAACGCGGGTGCTGGCCTTGGCGATGAGCGACAAGGAAAAATATCGCCGCGAGGTTATGGGGCGCGCTCTCAATGTGCCGCGGCAGATGCAGATGGGGGAGATTGAAACGAAGCTGGCCGAGTTAGAGCGGCGCTTTGGGCTGCCAGCGGTCGCGATCTTAGCGGAAGAAGGACAGCAAAGGTTGGTGGACTTAATCGTCGAGTATTTTGGTAGGGAAGAAAAGGAGGAGTTGGCGTGGACAAAACAGAGCACGTAGCGACACGAGTCAAAACCCTGCTCGTGCAAGTCTTACAGGTTGATATAGACCCCGAAGATATCGCTGACGACGAGCCGCTTTTCGGCGACGGGCTGGATGCGGACTCGATGGTGGCGTTGGAGTTGGTTTCGGCGATAGAAGAGGCGTTTGGGATCGAGGTGACGGACGATGAATTGCGGGTGGAATTGTTCGAGTCGTTGCGAGGGCTGGTCGAGTATGTAGAGGGCAAAACGCTGTCGGCCTCTTGCTGAATGAATTTTTTGTATCTGGTTACAAGGGGTCGCATTGCGTATTTTTTAAGCGCACTTAGATAGAATATGCCTTATCTCGCAGAGACCGCTCCAGTCTAAGGAGATATTTGCAATGGACGACGATGGAAATTATCGCTTCGATATTTCTGGGTTTATCGTTTTGCCCGGCGTCCTGTCGCCGGGCGAAGTTGCAACTTGCAACGAGGCGATTGATCAGATGCTTAGCGGTGGCGATGATCTGCCGCCTACGGCCGGGGCTTGCGATTCGCTAGTGCAATTGCGCGACCACCCGGTCCTGGCCGGTTATGCCGAATCGTTGTGTGGGGAGGGCTTTCGTTTGGACACGGGGCCGGTATTGTTGGGGGCGGGCGGCAAGGCAGACGGGCGGCTGAGCGGCGGTGGCGAATGGCGCGACTGGTCGCGGGCCTATTTTCACCGCAACGGCGTTCGTCATTGCCAGGGGCTTATGGCCGTCTGGGCGTTGTGCGATGTCGGCTCGGGCGACGGCGGGCTAGTTGTGATTCCGGCCAGTCACAACAGTGAGGTGGAGACGCCGGAGGGACTGCTGTCCGGCGTCGATGACATGGGCTTGTTGGAACAGCCGATTTTGCAAGCCGGAGATTTGCTGCTCTGCGCCGATGCCTTGGTGCGCGGTGTGCAGCCGTGGCATGGTGCCGGTCCCTCAAGATTGTTGTCGTACGGTTTTGCCAACAAGCATGTCAGGCCGCACGACTGGTCGAATTTAGACGCGGATGATACTTATTCGTGGGCGGTGGATTTGCCTTCGGCCGAGCGGGCGGTGTTGCACGACCCCCAGCGCGAGGGGCAGCCGGCGGTTGTGCGTCCGGAAGGGGGGACCAGTCGTATAGACCTGGAGCCGGGCATTTATCACCCCTCTATTTATGTGCGCAATCCCGATGCGGCAATCGACGAGAAGGAGTTTTACCACTGGGATTTGTGCGGTCATTTGTTGGTTAAGGGGGCGATGGACGCCGAGTGGTTAGCCGCGGCCAATGAGGCGATCGAAGCCAATGAGGATCGCATTGTGCGCGAATCGAGGGATGGGGACAAGCCTTCCGTGCGGCTGCAGGGTGCGAACCGGTCGAAGATGGCAGAGGTATGGAGTTTGCCCGAGCCGCATTGTGAACCGTTGCGGCGGATGATTGCGCATCCGGAGGTGGTCTCGCGGCTCAATTGGATGATGGGCAGCGGCTACGAGGCTACAAAGTGCGATGCCTTTTGCAGTAAACCCGGCGCTGCGGGGATCCATTTGCACGCCGGCGGCACTACCCAGTCCGAGCTGAACCACTATACTTTTCGCAATGGCCGTTGTTATTGCGAGTATGTCAATGTCGCCTGGCAGTTGCGGGACGTGACGGCGGCCGACGGTGGTTTCTGCTACATCCCGGGCAGTCACAAGACGGCCTATGCGATGCCCGCAGGCATATTATCTGCCGACGACGACATGGGCATGATAAAGCATCTGGAGATGGAAGCGGGTGATTTACTGATTTTTCTCGCCGGCGCGCAGACCCACGGCGCCCTGCCGTGGACGGGGGCAGAAGATCGGCGATGCGTGTTATTGCAGTATCGGTCCCGCAACCTCAGTTGGGAATCTGCGTCTGCCCGCAAGAGGCGCTAGACGACGAGCAGACGGTCGATACGGCGGATCGTCTGCTCGTCATCTATATCGTGTGTATTACTTCTGCT